>VFKJ01000099.1 GCA_009885595.1 Myxococcales bacterium
AGGCCGATGTCAGTCTGCGCCGACTTGAGCACGTAGGGCTTGGTGTCTTCGGTGCGCGAGGCGGCGGAGGTGTCGATGGGCAACGAGATGCGCCCGCCGGAAGGGAAGGGGATGAAGTTCTTCGCCTGGCTGCGCAGCGACACCTTGCGCGAGGTGAACGTGCCCTTCTCGTCAGTGCGGGTCGAGGGCACGCGCAGCGAGTAGACGCCGTCGGTGCTGGTGGTGACGGCCGGGCCCGCGGGGGCGCCGTTCTCGTCGGTGGCCAGCACCAGCGCGCCCTTGATGCCGGCTTTGGTGGAGAGATCGAACACCTTGCCCTCGAGGGTCACGGGGGCGAAGCACAGGGGCTTGTCCTTGCCGCTGACCCGCTCGCACGCCTGCTCGGAAGGGCAGCTGGTAGGATCGTCGAGCTTGCACTCCCTGGGGCCGCACGCGCTCAGCACCACCGCCAACAACCCGCAGAAAATCAGTCGCCTGTTCATGGATGTCTCCTGGACTTCAAAGGGGAACCTGCCGCGGCCGCGGACCCTACTCTCGGCAGGCCAATACGGCGCAGCCGATGCTTCGCTCGAATAAATTCGGGTAGGCGCGGGTGTGGTCGTTCGACGCAGGTCAGCCGACGACGCGCTCGAACAGAATTCGCCCATTGCCCGCGTGGTACCTGATCAGCGCCTGCCGGGTGAACGGGTCGAGCTGGAAGCTGGTGTAGTTGTTCACCGCGCTGGAGAACTCCCAGGGGTCGCCGTTGGGGTAGGCGGGCAGCGGGTTGGGGCCCTGCGCGCCCGGGCCCACCAGGGCCTCGAACAGGGTGGAGCCCGGCCCGCGCTTCGCCACCCGGCCGAAGCAGGCGAAGTGGAAGTCGCCCGAGACGAACAGCACGCCCGGGGTGCCGGCTTCCTCGAGGCGGGTGAGCAGCTCCAGGCGCTGCATCGGGTAGCCCTGCCAGTTGTCTTCGGAGAACGGCGCGAAGAAGGGGCCGTCGAAGGCGCCGATGGGCACGGTGTTGAGGATGAGCTTGAACACCGCGTCGCTCTTGGTGACGCCGTCGATCAACCACTCGAGCTGCTCGGGCGAGACGTACTCCCCGCGCTCGCGATCGCGCTCGCTGCGCGCATCGAGAATGAAGAGCTCGGCGGTCTTGCCCCACTTGATGGTGCGCCAGAAGCGCAGCGGGTGCGTCTCCTCTTGCCGAATGGGCTGGTGCTCCAGGAAGGCGCGGCGCGCGTTGGTGAGGAGCTGCTCGTCGACGCTGTCGCCTTCCCAGTTGTTGCGCACCTCGTGATCGTCCCACTGGGTGATGAGCGAGGTGGAGCCGCGCAGCGCGAGGTACTCGGGGCCGCCCAGGCCCTCGGCCCACTTGCGGCGGAAGTCGGTCAGCGACGCGGCGCCGTCGGTGTAGACGGAGTCGCCCAGGAAGACGAAGGCGTCGAGATCGGTGCGCTCGGCGGCGCGCGCCAGGGTGTCGTAGCGGTGGCCGTGCTTGATGCACGAGGTGGCGCCGAAGGTGACCACCTCGAGCGCGTCGGGCGCGAGCGCGGTGCGGAAGCGGCCGAGCGGGCTCCGCACTCCGTTCTCCGATTCGAAGCGGAAGAGGTGCCAGGTGCCCGGCTGCAGGCCGCCGACCTCGATCACGCAGAACCCGTCTTCACCGCTCGCCGGTTGCCGCTGCGCCGCGCCCGCGTCGCCCTGCTCGGGCCAGACCAGCAGCTCGAGCGCGTCGGGCCCGGTGAAGTGCGTCCACAAGAGCGCGCCGTCGGGCAGCGCATCACCCGACGCCACCCCGAGGGGGAAGAGCCCGCTGCCCAGGCGCGGCAGGCAGCCCGAGGCGAACGCGCCGGCGAGGCCAGCCAGGACGGTGCGGCGGCGCAGGGTCGTCATCGGGCGGCCCTGGCGGCCCGCACCGCGCCGATGATCCCGAACACGTCGACGGACAGGCCGGTGACGGCGGCGCCCCCCAGCCCCGCGATCAGCGTGGTCTGCCCGGTGCCGTAGGCGCGCTGCTCACTGGCTCCCCCGGCGAGCACCACCAGCGCGCTCACCGCGAGGAGCGCCGCGGGCCAGCGGGCCCATCTCCACCAGCCCGCGCGGATGGCGCCGGGATCGTTGCCGTTGAGGCGGAACAGCTCGGGGATGATGAGCAGCGAAATGAGCAACTGGGTGGCGCCGGCCAGGGCGAGGCCGCCCACGCCGCACATCGGCCGCGGGGCGCCGAACTGCGCGGTGCACAGGTTCGGCACGCTCAGCGCGATGACGCCGCCGAGCACCGAGCTCGAGATGGCGACCAGGCTCGCGGTGGTGACGGAGAGCGCGAAGCGGGTGGTGCTGGGCTCGACCAGAGACCTGCTGACGGTGGGAAGCGGCTCAGCTGCCCACGCGGGCCCCGCCAACACCGACACCACCGCGACTACCCACAGCGCTCGTCTCACTGGCGATGACATATCGACCCGCGCGCCCCCCCAACAACTGCCCCTGCTGCTTGTGGGTGAACGTGGGCTTGATCGATCTCAGCGGCCCGCCCTCCGCGCGGCTCATTGTGAAAGAGCGTCGCCCGGAGAACTGTGGCATCCGTCGTCCATGAAGCCGTGGAAGACGCTGGCCACTGACGGGAAGTTCGCGCTGCGCCAGCGGGAGCGCGAGTACATGGTGCTCGCCGATGGGAAGATATTGATGAACAGCCGGCACCACGGCGCGGAGCCTGACCTCGCGCGCGTCGGCTGTGCCCGCATCGAGACCGGCTCTCCGAAGGTGCTGGTGGGGGGCCTGGGCTTCGGCTTCACCCTGCGCGCCGCCCTCGACATCGCGCCCGATCTGGCGAAGGTGACGGTGAACGAGCCCTCGAAGGCGGTGGTGGAATGGAACCGCGGCACCCTGGCGTCCCTCAACGGGCACGCGCTCGAGGACCCGCGGGTGAGCGTGGAGGTGGGCGACGTGCAGCGGGTGCTCAGCAAGCACCGGCGCGGCTTCGACGTCATCCTGCTCGACATCGACAACGGCCCCTTCGCGGTCGACATCGACGACGACCAGAGCCTCTACAGCATCGGGGGGCTGTCTTCGGTGCGCGCCTCCCTCAAGAGCGGGGGCCGCCTGGCCGTCCTCTCGGCGGGCACGCACCCGGGCTTCAACAAGCGCCTGGTCGAGGTCGGCTTCACCGCCTCGGTGCAGTACGTCGGCGATGGAGACTCACTGGTCTTCATCGGCGACGTGAACTGAACGAGCGGAGCCGTCCCAGCGCAGCTGGGCCAAGCAGCGGGAGCGCAGCGGACGATGCGCCGAGGCGAAGCGACCCAGGAAAACAGTCCAGTTCAGTTCGGCCCGAGGCGCTTGCGGAACTCGCTGAGCCGGTGCTTGAGATCAGCGACCGCGTCGCTCGAGACGTGTGCGGCGCTGTTGATCGCCCGCTCGATCTGAGGCTCGAGGGTCTCCCACTCCTCCTTGAGGTCCATGCCGGCCAGGTGCAGCTTGAGCCGCACCTCGTCCCGCAGCGCCCTCACGTCATGCTGGAAGGCTTTCAGGTCCTGCTTGATGTCGGGATGAGACGATTTTTGAATTCCCATCGGATTCTCCACTGTGTGCTTTCTGCGCGTGGCGCAGAAGCTGCGTCACTTCTTGCGACCCACCAGCGCCCGCAACGCCCTGGCCTTCGGGCTCAAGCTCTTGTCCCGGGCGGCCTTCTGGATGGCGGTGTCGCTCCGACCATGATGCGCCGAGGGGCGGGTGGAGACGCGCGAGGGCCGGCCGGACATCGAGTCTTCGAGCGCCATGCTGGGCCCCTTGTCTCCCCGTTTGGTCACGTTGCGCGTGTCCGTATGGAGAGGATCGATGATCCGGTGCGGCTTCTTCACCCTGGGTGCCTCGTGTCTCGTCCGCTGCGACTCGGCCTTGAACCGCTCTGCCTTCGTTGCCATGGGAGACCTCCGATCAAGAAGGCTTCAACCTTCGTGCCGCGCGCAAGTTTGGGGCTTGCTCCTGCCCGCGGCATCGGGTTCGCAAAGCATGCGTGAACGTCCCCCAGGAGAAACCCCATGAAGCTCCGAATTGCCGCGCTGTTCGGCTCGCTCTGCGCAGCCAGCTGCACCTGCGAGTCGGTGCAGTCGAACGCCATCAAGACCTCGGGCCTGTACGCGCTGCTCGAGGCGAACGCGCCAGGCAC
>VFKJ01000975.1 GCA_009885595.1 Myxococcales bacterium
CTTCCAGCGTCCGCGGCAGCAGGTTGACGGCGATCAGCTCGGCCAGCGCGGTGTCTTGATCGTCCGCGGAACCGACCACGGTGGCGAGCACGCTGTTACCCCGGAAGGAATCGATGTCGAGGGTGCAGCCGCCGGCGGTCTCCACGGTGCTGCCGTTGAAGCCGTGCAGGCGCTGCTGCCATCGCGGCAGCCCGGCATCGCTGCCCGCGTCGGGGACAGGAAGCCCCGCATCAGGGGCACCGCCATCAAAGCCACCGTCGGGCAGGGAGAGGTCGAGGCACAGCGAGCGGATGCAGGCGCGAGGCGCGCGGCAGGGGTGGGCGTCGTCACAGGCCCTCCCGGCGAGGTCGTCGAGTTCGATCGCGCACCCCACGAGGAGCGCGAGGCTGACGACGCTGCACCACCGTCTCACGGGCCCCAACCTACCGTTTCCCGCGCGGGGTCCCAAGCAGGTATAGATTCCGCCGCCCGTGAACGGACGAATCTCTGACATGGTGAAGCTGGGGCTGCGCAAGTGGACCCTGGCGATGGCCGGGGGCGAGCTCGACGAGCGGCTCGAGGGCAGCCGCCCGCAGAACGAGTACGGCGTGGACCCCTGGGGCTACAGCCTCGACTACACGCTCTCGGCGATCGGCCCCTTCCTCTGGCTCTACAAGCACTACTTCCGCGTCGACACCTTCGGGCTCGAGAAGGTGCCCAGCGGGCGGGTGCTGCTCATCAGCAACCACTCCGGGCAGCTGCCGGTGGACGGCGCGATGATCGGGGTGGCGATGCTCACCGAGGCGACCCCGCCGCGGCCGATTCGCAGCATGGTGGAGAAGTGGGTGCCGACGCTGCCCTTCATCTCCACCTTCTTCGCGCGGGTGGGGCAGGTGGTGGGCACGCCGGAGAACTGCCGCGCGCTGCTGGAGCGCGACGAGGCGATCCTGGTCTTCCCCGAGGGGATCAAGGGCATCAGCAAGCTCTACCCTCAGCGCTACCAGTTGCAGGAGTTCGGCTTGGGCTTCATGCGCCTGGCGCTGGAGACCAACACCCCCATCGTGCCCATCGCGGTCATCGGCGGTGAAGAGCAGGCGCCGGCGGTGGTGAACGTCAAGCCGTTGGCGAAGCTGCTGGGCTTCCCGGTGATGCCGCTGACGCCCTACGGCCCGCCCTTCCCGCTGCCGGTGAAGTACCGCCTGCACTTCGGAGATCCGCTCTTCTTCACCGGCCGGCCCGACGACGACGACAGCGAGCTGGAGAAGAAGGTGAAGGTGGTGCGCGCGGCGATTCAGTCGATGATCGAGCAGGGCCTCAAGGAGCGGAAGGCGGTCTTCTGGTGACCGCCCGCCCGAAGGTCGTCGTCACCGGCATCTCGGGGAACCTGGGCCGGGTGGTGGCGAAGCTGCTGCACCTCGAGGCCCACGTGATCGGCATCGATCGCCGCCCCTTCGTGGGCCGCCCCAAGGACGTCGATCACGTGCAGGTCGACCTGCGGAAGAAGAAGACCGACGAGGTCTTCCGCAAGAACAAGATCGACGCGGTGATCCACATGGGGATCATGCACGACCCGCGCATGAGCCAGGAGGACCACCACTCCTTCAACGTGCTGGGCACCATGCGCGTGCTGGAGTGCGCGGCGAAGTACGGGGTGAAGAAGGTGGTGATGCTCTCGAGCGCCAACGTCTACGGGCCCTCGCCGCAGAACTCGAACTTCCTCACCGAAGAGACGCCGTTGATGGCGGCCAGCCGGTTCCCCACCGTGCGCGACCTGATCGAGGTCGACATGCTCGCCCACGGCTTCTTCTGGCGGCACCCGGAGATCGAGACGGTGGTGCTGCGCCCGGTGCACATCGTGGGGGCCGCGATCAAGAACGCGCCGTCCAACTACCTGCGGCTCAAGCGCCCCTGGGTGATGGCCGGGTTCGATCCGATGGTGCAGCTCATTCACACCGAAGACGTGGGCCGCGCGATGATCGAAGCGCTCCGGCCCGGCCGCAAGGGCGTCTACAACGTCACCGGCCCCGGAGAAGTGCCGCTCTCGCTGGTGTTCCGCGAGCTGGGCCACAAGCCGTTGCCCCTGCCGCACCTGCTCGCCAAGCCCCTCTTGAGCACGCTGTTCCGCTATCGGCTCGCCAGCTACCCTCCGGAGGAGCTCGACCACATTCAGTTCCTCTGTATGGTCGATGGCTCCCGCTGGCACACCGAGACGGGCTGGAAGCCGCGCCACTCGATGAAGGAGACCATCCGCTCTGTCCTCGGAGAGTGAGGAATCCCTGACCTGAATGTCGTGATCAGGAGGGTCTTCGTCGCAGTCTCGATGGCTTTGTAAGTACGTAAGTGGTCGTACTTACTGAGTCTGGCTGCCGTAAATGGCATGGCACCCGCGTTGCTTTGTCAGACCCCCGGTAAGGGGATTCCATTGGGGAATCTTCGACGCCCGTCGCCTCGGCCGGCCCCGAGAC
>VFKJ01000691.1 GCA_009885595.1 Myxococcales bacterium
AGCACTGGTTGTGGCGGCGTGCGGCCTTCCTCGGGTGGTGCGGCGAGTGGCCCCTCACCCCGCTGCGCAGGGAGAGGGAGCTCGAGGGTGCACGTCCAGTCGGAGGCGTTGACGTCGACCGCGCGCACCTCGACCCCGTGCCGCCGGGCATCGTCCACCAGGGTGTGCGGCGCGTAGAAGCCCATCGGCTGGGCGTCGAGCAGCGCCGCGCAGAACGCCGCGGGGTAGTACCGCTTGAGCCACGACGACGCGTACGCGATCAACGCGAACGACGCGGAGTGGCTCTCGGGGAAGCCGTAGGCGGAGAAGCCCTTGAAGCTGTCGAAGCAGCGGGTGGCGAAGTCGAGCGAATAGCCGCGACTGACCGAGCCCTGAATGAAGCGCTCGCGAAACGGCGGGAGCAGCGCCTCGGCCCGCTTGTTGGTGAGCGCGCGCCGCAGCCGGTCCGACTCGCCGGCGGTGAAGCCCGCGGCCACCATCGCCAGCTTCATCGCCTGCTCCTGGAAGAGCGGCACCCCCAAGGTCCGGCTCAAGATGTCCTTCACCTCGGGCGAGGGGTAGGTCACCTCTTCCTCGCCGTTTCGTCGGCGCAGGTAGGGGTGCACCATGTCGCCGATGATCGGCCCCGGGCGGATGATCGCGATCTCCACCACCAGGTCGTAGAAGCAGCGCGGCTTGAGGCGCGGCAGCATGTTCATCTGCGCCCGGCTCTCCACCTGGAAGGTGCCGATGGAGTCGCCCTCGCAGAGCATCTCGTACACCGCCGGGTCCTCCGCGGGCACGGTGGCCATGGTCCAGGCGCGGCCGGTGGTCTCTTCGATCAGCTGGAAGGTGCGGGAGATGACGGTGAGCATGCCCAGCGCCAGCAGGTCGACCTTCAAGATGTTGAGCGCGGACAGATCGTCCTTCTCCCACTGCACCACCGTGCGCTGCTCCATCGAGCCGTTCTCCACCGGCACCAGCGAGGTCAAGTCGCCGTGGGTGATCACGAAGCCGCCCACGTGAATCGAGAGGTGGCGCGGCATGCCGATCAGCTGCCGGGCCAGCGCCAGCGTCTGCTGCACCGCCAGATCGTCCACCGAGAGCCCCGCCTGGTGCAGCTGCCAGGCGCCCACCTCTTCCCCGAAGTCGACCGCCTTGGCGAGCCGGTCCACCTGGTCGAGCGAGAGCCCCAGCGCCTTGCCCACCTCGCGCGCCGCCATGCGCCCGCGGAAGCAGATGTGCTCGCACACCATCGCGGCCCGGTTCCGGCCGTGCTTCTCGTAGACGTACTGCAGCACCTCCTCGCGGCGCGCGTGCTCGAAGTCGACGTCGATGTCGGGCGGCTCCTTGCGCTCCATCGAGAGGAAGCGCTCGAACAGCAGCCCCATGCGCACCGGATCGATCGAGGTGATGCCTAAGGCGAAGCACACCGCCGAGTTGGCCGCGCTCCCCCGCCCCTGGCAGAGGATGCCCTGGTCGCGCGCGAAGCGGACGATGTCCCACAGCGCGAGGAAGTAGCCGGGGTAGTCGAGCGCGTCGATGAGCTGGAACTCTTTCTGAATCTGCCGGCGCACGTCGTCGGGCACGCCCTGGGGGTAGCGGCCGCGCAGACCCTCTTCGGTCAGCTGCACCAGGTACTGCATGGCGGTCAGCCCCGGCGGCAGCGCTTCCTGGCTGAACTGGTACCGGAGCTGGTCGAGCGAGAACTGGCAGGCCTGGGCGATCTCCAGGGTGCGCCCCACCACCTCGGGCACGTCGGAGAAGAGCGCCAGCAGCTCGGCCGGTGACTTCAAGGTGCGCTCGGCGTTGGGGAACAGCAGCGTGCCCGCGTTCGCCACCGTGGTGCCGCAGCGGATGGCGGTCAGCACGTCTTGCAGCGGCTGCCGCTCGCGGGTGTGGGTGTGCACGTCGTTGTGCGCGAGCAGCGGCACCTCGAGCGCGGCGGCCCAGGCGCTCGCGCGCGCGAACTTCGCCTCGTCGTCGGCGTCGAGGTGGCGCGACACCCCCACGTAGAAGCGCCCGGGGAAGGCCTCGGCCAGGGTGTGCAGCTGCGGCCAGTCGCCGTCGGGGGCGCGGGGGAGCAGCGCGATCAGCCCTTCTGATTTTTCGGCGACGTGCTGCCAGTCGAAGCCGGCTTCTCCCTTGGGGTGCGCGAGGCGACTCTGCGAGATGAGCGAGCTCAGGTGCGCGTAGCCGGTGGCGTTCTCCGCGTAGAGGATGACGCCCGGCCCGGGCTGGCCACCCCAGGTGAGCGTCATCGAAGAGGCGATCAGGAGCTTGAGGTTCCTCTCCTTGGCCTCGAGGTGCGCCTTCACCAGGCCGTAGAGGCCGTCGTCGTCGCAGATCGCCAGCGCTGAGAGCCCCAGCTCGGCGGCGCGGCACACGAGCTCTTCCGGGTGCGAGGCACCCTTGAGGAAGCTGTAGTTCGAGCGGGCGAAGAGCTCGGCGTACATGGCTAGGAAGCGAAGAAACTGAAGAAACTGCCTCCCTCTCCCCTGCGGGGGAGAGGGTCGGGGAGAGGGCTTTCCAAAATTCTCAATCGAAGACCCCCTGCGCATAAAACGCCCCGTCCTTCCCATCGCGGAAGACCCACAGCTGGCCCACGCCCTCGAGCTGCACCCGGTAGTAGTC
>VFKJ01000495.1 GCA_009885595.1 Myxococcales bacterium
GTCATCGATCCCGACGGCAGCCAGAACGCCATCAGCTTCATCGGGCTCACCACCAACGTCGGGATCAACGAGTCGCACTTCAAGCTCACGCCCCCGCCCGGCACCCAGGTGCAGGACTTCCTCACCGGCGGCCAGATGGCCATCCCCGGTAAAGATGGGGGGGCGGTGCTCGCCGCCGGCAAGTGAGCAGAGGCAGTCCATGAGACGATGCCGCCCGTGTTGATCCGCCGCCTCCTGTTCGCGCTGCTCTTCCTCTCGGGGTGTCACCAGGTCGCTCCCGGTCCTCCGGGCGTCGAGTCGCTCTCCGGGCTGACGCTGCGGCTCTCCTCCTCGCCCGCCCTGCGGCTCTCTGTCGAGGGCGCGGTGGCCGAATTCGAAGCGGAGATCTCCTTCGACCCCTCGCAGTCGGTCAGCTTCGTCACCTCGAGGTGCGTGCCTGATCCCGCCTTCAGGGCGCGGGTCAGCGTCGCCGACGCCTTCGGCCCCGACGAGACGTACCCGGTGACGCGCGTGGCGGGACTGCGGTTGGGCGCTACGCGCTTTCGCACCTTCGAGGCGGCCATCGCCTCGGGGAAGAGCTGCGTGGTGGTGCTGGGCGCCCCTGAGCTCAAGGAGCTCGCCCTCGAGGTGAACCCCGTCTCGCGCACCGTGCACTTCCGCCCCTCGCAGTCGAAGGAGCAGTGGGCCGCCGAGGCCGAGGCGAGCGGCGAAGACGCGCAGGTGCTCAACCTCACCAAGGATCCCCGCTACGACTGGCCGCTGCTCCCGATTCGCGTGCGGCAGGGCCAGTCGACCGTCGACGTCACCATGCTGATGTCGCTGCGAGAGCCGCGCAGCCGCGTGTTCGAAGACTGGGCGCGCGCCGCGGGGCTCAAGCCCGGCCTCGAGCTGCTCGAAGGGTTGGACTTGCCAAAGGGCGTCGAGCTGCCGCCCGAGCTCTCGCAGCTGCGCGGCTACAGCGTGGACACCCTCGACTTCGCGCCGGGCTTTGGCCTGCAGGTCAGCTCGCTCGAGTCCGAGCCGGGCGCGCCGCCGCACGGCGTGCAGGGCCTGATCGGCGCCGACGCCTGGAGCCGCTTCTTGATGGTCTACGACGTGGGCTCGTCGGTGCTGGTGCTGAGACGGCCGCGGGTGTTCGTCTCGGGAAACTCCGCGCGCTGCGAGCGGGGCGGGGCGATCTCCGAGGAAGCGTGCTTCGAGCTGGCGACGGCCACCTCGGCCGACGGGCTGGACGTCACCGCGGCGATCTGGCGACCGCTCTCGCGAGGCGCGCAGCTCTCGCTCGATCTCACCGGCGGCTCGGGCACCTGCCGCCTGGGCCTCACCTTCTCCGCGGGCGATCGCGGGCGCACCACCCACCACCGCTTCCCCTGGAAGAAGCTGGGCGAGTCGATCCCCGCGTGCGCGGACGCGTTCAAGGGCGTCACCGCGATCAGCCCGGGGCTGATGGAAGAGAGCTCGCTGCCGGAGTGCCCGGGCGTCTGCGCCTACGCGCGCGACTCCGTCACCGGCAGGATGTCCTGTGAGTGCCAGCCGGGCGTGCGCACGGCCGGCGGTGAAGCCGACCGGCACCTGCTCGAGCTCCTCAAACGAATGCTCGACGAGAAACGTCCCCCCCGGGAAGTCGAGCCCAACGACCCCGACTGATCACTCGTCGCTGTGCGAGGTCTTGAACGAGTCGAGCACCGCCTGCGACGCGCGGGACAGGTACTTGCCCTTGCGCACCAGGATGCCGATGGGCCGGGTGAAGCCGGGCTCGTTGAACAGCTTGGTCACCAGGGTGCCGCCCGCCACTTCGCGCTGCACCGTGGGCAGGGGGAGAATCGAGACGCCCAGGCCCAGCTCGACCGCGCGCTTGATGGTCTCCACGTTGTCCATCTCCATGGTGGGGTTGAGCTCGAGCCCCTTGTCGCGGAAGAGCTTGTCGATGCCCTTGCGCGACGGCGCCTCGCGATCGAACGCGATGAAGGGCAGGGCGGTGACCGCGGTCATGGCGATCTTCCCCTTGCCGGCCAGGGGGTGACCCGGCGGCAGCACCAGCGCCATCTTGTCTTCGCGGAACGGCACCAGGTCGACGCCCGCGCGCGGCTGGGGGTACGCCACCAGGCCCAGGTCGGCGGCCCCGAGGATCACGTCGTCGTAGACCTGATCGCTGCGGCGGTAGTTGAGGCGCACGTTCACCTTGGGGTGGGTGCGCAGCAGCTCCTTCTGAATGGTGTGCAGCTCGTGCAATCCCACCGAGTAGATGCACGAGACGTTGCAGGTGCCCGACACCTCGGTGGCCTGCTCCCGAATCTCGCCTTCCACCTCCGAGAACCGCGCGAGGATCTCCTTGCAGCCGCGGAACAGCCGCTCGCCCGCGGGCGTGGGCGTCACCTGCCGCGCGCTGCGGGAGAGCAGCCGCTGCTCGTAGCGGTTCTCCAGGGCGCGAATCTGCTGGCTGACGGCCGATTGAGTGACGTGGTTGAGCTGAGCGGCTCGGGAAAACGAACCGGTCTCGACCACATCGACAAACATCTTCAGGGATTCCAGCTGCATGAGTTCTGCTCCTCGGGTGGGGAGTCGTCTATTAGTGGTGCGTACGTATTAGCGCAAGTGAAGTGAAACCCCTTGACGCAGATCGGTGTCAGGGAGGCATGGACGCCCTCTTATTGCTCATACTTACGGCCTCGTCTCCCCAATACCGGCTACCGCTGACCACGCTGGTCCTCTACGAAAATGGGGTGGGCTACTTCGAGCGTCGCGGCCCGGTCCCGCCCGGCTCGGTGGCGGAAATTCCCCTGGAGCCCGGCCAGCTGGACGACGCCCTCAAGTCCCTGGTGGTGGTGTCCGCCCAGGGGGTGGCGTCCGTGGAGTTCGCCCCCCCGCTCTCCGCCGAGGCGGCGCGGGCGATGGCCGGGCTGCCAGAGCGCGATCAGCAGGCTTCCCTGTCGAACCTGTGCCGCAGCTTGACCGGGGTCGAGGTGGAGATCCGCCGGCAGGTGGGCCCGCTGGTGAAGGGGCGGGTGATCGAGGTCTCGGAAGAGGCGCTGGGGCAGGTGGACAAGGAGGGCAAGCCGGTGCCCGAGCCCACCCTCCTCGTCTTCGGCGAGGCGGGGCTGGCGAAGGTGCCGCTGCGCTTGATCGAAGCGGTGCGCCCGGTGGGCAGCCAGGTGGCGCTGGCGTGGAGCCGCGCGGTGGGCAGCACCGCCCTCCAGCCCGAGCGCGAGCGGCTGGTGGTGCGCGGCGCGTCGGGCGGGGGACCGGTGGCGGTCGGGTACACCACCGAGGCCCCGGTGTGGCGCACCACGTATCGCCTGGTGATGGGCAAGAAGCCGCGCTTGCAGGGCTTCGCGCTGGTGCACAACGACAGCGACGAGGCGTGGTCGGGGGTGAAGGTGACGCTCGCGTCGGGACACCCCACCTCGTTCCTCTTTCCCCTGGCCGGTCCCCGCTACGGGCGGCGCGAGCTGATGTCGCCCCAGGACGGGCTGGACACCGCGCCGCAGCTGGCCACCCGGGAAGCGCGCGAGCACCTGCGCGGTGAAGGCGAGTGGGCCGGGGTGAGCGGCACCGGCATGGGCCAGGGCGGGTACGGCTCGGGCTCCGGCACGTTGGGCGCGGGCTCGGTGGGCACGGTGGGGCACGGCGCCGGGGTGGCGTCGGGGTTGAGCTCGACCATCCTGGAGGACGGGCCGACCCCGCTGGAGCCCGCGGCGGTGAGCGAGGCGGGCGATCTCTTCCTCTACTCGGTGAAGGAGCCGGTGGTGCTGGGCGCACGCAAGAGCGCGCTCCTGCCGATCATCGACGGCGCTACCAGGGCCGAGCGGGTGACCCTGCTCGATGGAGAGGGGCGGGTGTTCACCGCGGTGCGGCTGGAGAACACCACCCCGCTCACGCTCGAGGGCGGCACCCTCTCGGTGTTCGCCGACGGCGCGTACACGGGCGAGACGCAGATCGACCGGGTGAAGCCGGGCGAGGTGAGGGTGCTCAAGCACGGGGAGGATCTCGATCTCGAGGTGACGCGCAGCGAGGGGCGCGAAGAGGGCAGCCCTCGCAAGGTGAGGCTCGTGGGCCCCGAGGGCAGCCGGCTGCTCGAGCTCACCCGCGTCGATCGCCTGGTGCACCGCGTCGACTTCACCTCGCGCACCGACAAGCCGCGCGCGGTGCTGGTCGAGCTCACCGATCAGAAGTACCGGGTGGTGTCGGGCGGCGAGGAGGACGTGCGCTCGCCGGGCCAGCCGCGGTACGGCCGCATCCTGGTCGCGCCCAAGGCGTCCGAGACGGTGGAGTTGATCGAGGAGGGCGCGGTGGTCGAGCGCATCGCGGCGGCGCAGCTCACCTCGGCGCGGCTGGCGAGCCTGCTCACCAGGCCCATGCCGGAAGAGGCGAAGGTGCTGCTGAGCTCTCTGAAGGCGGAGATCGTTCGCGCCGAGCAGGCGCAGGCGAAGGTGGCGCTGCTCGACGCGCGGGTGCGGGAGATCGAAGGCGACCTCGCGCGCACCCGGGAGAACCTGAACGCGGTGGGCAAGGCGGGCGCGGCCGACGCGGCGCGCAAGCTGGGGGAGAAGCTGCTCGCGCTCGAGGAGACCCTGGTGGCGCTGCGGCGGGAGCGCGATTCGACCGCGCAGACCAGCGCCGCCATCCGGCGCACCCTCGTCAGCGCGCGGTAGTCCTCTCTCCCCGCGGGCGCAGGGAGAGGTTTCCCGCTACATCGACCACTGCAGGCTGGCGGTGGCGGTGAGGTACTGATCCGCTGCGCTGAGCGCGAAGAACGTCGAGTTCTCGGCTGCGTTGAGGGTCACGAAGTAGCGCTGCCACTCCACCCCGCCGCGCAGCCGCACGTGCTCGACGAGCTCCACCGAAATACCGCCCCCCACGTCGATCGCGAACGCGGTGGCCTGGGGGAAGAACCGGTCGCTGCCGAGCTCCCCGAGGCCCGCCACCAGCTGAAACCCGCCGAGCGCGTCGACCTCCAGCGAGCCCGCCAAAGCCAGCCGGAGCCCCAGTCCCCCGCGGAAGCCGTTGAACAGCACGTCGGGGATGTTGGGCCGCGCGCTGCCATCGTTGACCGCGACCTGCGAGGTGGTGAGCTCCTGCCGCGAGTAGCCCGCGTGCACCAGCAGGTTGAAGCGCTCCCCGAAGGGCAGCCGCACCAGCGCGCCGAAGCGCAGCCGACTGGCGGCGTGCGCAAAGCGTGACTCCTGCACCCGCGAGACCATGCCCACCCCGAAGCTGCCCGAGACGAAGAGGCCTAAGTGCGCGGCGAAGCGCTGGGTGAAGTGCGCGCCGGGAAACCAGCTGGCGTCGACCGCGATGTCGCCGGAGAAGGGCTGGTTGGCGGTGGCCAGCGAGGGGCTGGGGTTGCCCGCATACGAGAAGCTGCGGTTGAAGCCGCCGACCCCCAGGGACGCGCGAAGGGCCGGCCAGGTCCCGGGCCTCGTTTCCTCAGGCTCCGGCTCGGTCTCCTTCACCTCGGCGACGGGCGTGGTCTCCTTCGCGGGCTTGCTGGCGACCTTCATCTCCGGCTCCTTCCTCGCGGGCGGCGCTTCCGGCTCGGGCTTTGACTCGGCCTCCGGCTCAGGCGGCGCGGCGGTCTTCCCAGGCGCCTTGCCGCTCCCCAGCGCGAACAGCAGCGCGGCGAGCTGCGGCCTGGGCATCA
>VFKJ01000964.1 GCA_009885595.1 Myxococcales bacterium
CGGCTCTCCGGTGAGCATCTCGGCGGGGCACAGCGCCTGCGGGCGCGCGACCTGGCTCGACGACATCGAGGTCTCGGCCAACGGCACCTCGCTCACCGTCGCCGACCTCGAGAAGTGGACTGACCGCGACCCGGCCACGGTGAACTCCGGGGTGTCGCCCGAGCGGTACAACCTGCTGCTGGCCGCCACCACGCGCGCCCACGGCATCGCCAGCATGGGGAACTACCTGGTGGTGGCCGAGAACCGCGCCACCGGCGTGGCGGCCACGGGCGGCATCTGGCTAGAGGTGTTCGACGCCAGAAAGGTGCGCGACCGGCAGCCAGCCACCACCCTGACGCTCGGTGATCGCATCGCGGAGCTCCAGCTGGAGCAGAGCACCCAGACCGTGAACTCGTCGCTCCCCGTGCTCGACGTCACCCTCAACGACGGCCGCGCGGCGGTCTCGGTGGACCGCGGCAGCGCCGCGTCGGCCACCAACGTCTACTTCGTCAACCTGAACCCGCTGTTCGACGACGACGCGGCCACCACCTTCGGGCCGGCGCAGGTTCAAGGCACGCTGACCGTGCCGTCCGCCCGGCGCACGGTGGTGCAGGGCAACTTCGCTTACGTGGCAGCGATCGGAACGACTGGGAGCAGCGGGGCGCTGCAGGTAGCCGATGTCTCCCAGGCCATGGACCTGGACGACCTCACGTTGGTGCCCCCGTCGCCGCCCTCAGCGGCGCTGCTGCAGGGGTCGGGGAAGACGGCCGGCTCAGTGGTCGTGTACGGCAGCAGCGCTTTCCTCTTCTCGGTCAACGGAGATGGGCTCTACGCGGTGGACATCTCTTCGCCCCTGGTGCCCGTGGTGCAGAGCGTCTTCACGCTCACCGCGGGGTTCGGGGGCTGCTCGCCGCTGGGCGACTCCAACCGGACGATGCGGGGGAACCTGACGGTGAGCGGCACGCGCCTGTACTACAGCGACTCGAGCGGCGTGCTCAGGGTGTTCAACCTGGAGTGAGCCCCGCCTCGTGGGTCTTCCGGCCGAGGGCTCCTGCTTCCTGGTCGAGCACCTCACCCCCGGCCTGTGCCCGGCCGCCAGGGGTCGATGATCGGCAAGGGCGCACCGCGGATTCACGGCGAGCTGCTCAAGCTGGGTTTCAGGGTGGCGCAGTCCACCGTCGCCAGGGGCCGAGCGCGTCACTGGCTGCGGATGACGATGCGCAGTACCCCGGGGGCCGAGGTCTTCTCGCCGTCGCTCACCACGAAGTGCACCTCGGTGGGCTCCGAGCGGCTCGCGTCGCAGGAGTAGGTGAAGACGCCGGTCGTCGGGTCGACCAGCTTGAACTGGCCGTGCCTCGGCGGGGACACCACCTCGAAGGTCAGCTTCGCGCTGTCGCGGTCGTAGCCCTCGAGGCGGCCTGTGGTCGTGCCGGCGCGGGGCACGCTGAGGAAGCCATCGGCCCCCACCGGCGGGTCGTTCACCGGCATGATGGTGAGGCGCTCGGTGCCGGTGGAGCTCGCGCCGGCCGCGTCGGTGGCGGTGAACGTGAAGCTGTCCTGCCCGGAGAAGTTCTCCGCCGGTGTGTAGCCGTAGGCCCCGGTCGCCTCGTCGAGCTCGAGCGCACCGTGCGAGGGGGGCTGCACCACCCGGAAGCTGAGCGGCTCCCGGTCGTCGTCGGAGGCACCGGCCGTCGCGTGCAGCACCTCGTCCTCCTTCACGGTGCGCGCGGCGCTCGTCGCCACCGGCGGGGTGTTGACACCCTCCACGGTGACGGTGACGGTCTCCGGGCGAGAGCTGGCGCGGCCGTCGGACACCTGCACCTGGAACGACACCGTTCCGCGGGAGTGCCGCGCCGGCTCGAAGCGGAAGGCCCCGGTCGCCTCGTCCTTCCACGACACCTTGCCGCCCTTCGGCTGGGCCACCACGGAGAAGGTGAGCGCGTCACCGTCCACGTCCGTCGCCGACAACGTCCCCTCCACCGCGACCCCCTCGCGGGCGCGCAGCATGAGCGGCTGCACCACCGGGGCGTCGTTGACCGGTGTCACCCGCACCTTCACCACCCCGGCGGTGGTCAGCTTCCCGTCGGAGGCGCTGAAGGCCACCTCGTCGTCGCCGTGGCGCTCCGCCGCTGGCACGTAGCGGAAGGCGCCGCTGGCGGCGTCGAGCAGCGTCGCGGTGCCCAGCCGCGGTGGGGCCAGGAGGCGGAAGGTCAGCTTCTGTCCGTCGACCTCCGTCGCCGGCAAGACGCCCTCCACGGGCGCGTCCTCCGGCGTCTCCACGGGGCGCGCCGCGACCACCGGCGCGTCGTCCACCGCGGCGACCTTCACGCGCACCGGCGCCGCGCTGCTCGCCGTGCCGTCGCTGACCTCCACCACGAAGGCGTCGGCCCCGGACTGCTCGGCTCCGGGCGTGTACGTCACCAGGCCCGAGGCCGCGTCGACGGTCGCGGTGCCGCGCGCGGGCGGCTCCTTCACAAAGAACGCGAGGGTGTCGCCGTCGACGTCGCGGGCCACCACGGTGCTCGAGGTGGGCACGTCCTCCTTCGTGGCCAGGGCCAGGGGCTCGCTCTTCGGCGGGTCGTTCACGGGCGTCACCACGAGGGAGACGAGGCAAGTGCTCTTCACCTCGCCGTCGCTCACCTCGACCGTCAGCGCGTCGGCGCCGTGGAAGTCCTTCGGGGGCGCCCAGGTGAGGCGGCCGCCAGCGCTCACCCGCGCGGTGCCCTGGCGCGGCGGCTTGATCAGTGAGGCCTTGAGGCGGTCTCCGTCGGCGTCGCTGAAGGCGAGCTGCTCGTCGAGCTTCCCGTCCTCCGCCACGGTCAGCGTCACGGGCGGCGCGACGGGCGGGTCGTTGACCGCCGAGACCGTCACCGACACCTTGGTGCGCACCGCGAGCGTCCCGTCACCCACCTCGACCGTGAAGCGGTCGTCGCCGTTGAAGTTCTCGACGCTGGTGTAGCGCACCGCGCCGCTCTCCTCGTCCACCAGGGCCTCTCCGTGCTGCGCGGGCACCACCACCGAGAAGCGGAGCGGGCTGTCCACGTCGCTCGCCTCCACCTTGCCTCGCACCGGCTGGTCTTCGCGGGTGACCAGCGTCAGCGGCTTCGCCACCGGGCCGTCGTTGACCGCAGTAGCCTCGAGCGCCATCACCGCCGAGGCCTTGCGCTTGCCGTCGCTGACCTCGACCGTGACGGCGTCGGCGCCGGCGAAGTCCCGCGCGGGGACGTAGGCCAGCTTCCCGGTGGCCGCGTCGAGGGTCGCCTCGCCGTGCGCCGGCCCCTTCGCCACACGCCAGCTCAGCGGGTCGCCGTCGACGTCGGTGGCCGAGAGGGTGGTGTCGAGGCGCCCGTCCTCCTCGAGGGTGAAGCTGGCTGCGGCCAGGGTGGGCCCGTCGTTCACCGGGGTCACCTTGACCGTGACCTCGCTGGGCGCGGCGAGCTCGCCGTCGCTGACCTCGACCGTGAAGCGGTCGCTGCCGTGGAAGTCCGGCGCGCCCTGGTAGGTGACGGCGCCGGTGCTGGCGTCGACGATGGCCGTGCCGTTGACGGGGCGCTCGACGACGGTGAACCGCAGGGCCGTCGCGTCGACGTCGCGCGCGGGGATGACGCCCCGCGCCTCCTCGTCCTCGGCGGCCTTGAGGGACTGGTTGGAGGCCACCGGGCCGTCGTTGATCGACCGCACCTCGAGGCGCTGCTCGGCCTCGACGGTCTTCTTCCCGTCGCTGACCGCGACGCTGAAGGCGTCTGAGCCGTGGAAGTCTTTGGGCGGCGCCCTCGAGAAGGCGCCGGTCTTCGCGTCGAGCTTCACCTGTCCGACGCGGGGCTTCCGCTCGAGCCGGAAGGTGAGCTTGTCGCCGTCGTCGTCGGTCGCGACCACCTTGCCGGAAACCGAGCCGTCCTCGTCGAGGGTGAAGGTCCCGGCCTCCACGACCGGGGCGTCGTTGCTTCCGGCGACGGTGACGCTGACGGAGAAGGTGACACGGTCGGCGGTGTCCATCACCTCGACGGTGAACTGATCCGTGCCGTGGAAGTCCGCCGCGGGCTCGTAGGTGAGCGCCCCGGTGGTGGCGTCGACGCTGGCCTTGCCGTGCGCGGGGGCCACGTCGAGCGCGTAGTGCAGCGGCTCGCGGTCGACGTCGGTGACGGCGGAGGCCCCGCTGACGCGGGTGTCTTCGTCGGTGCGCAGGCTCACGGGGCGGGCGACCGGCAGATCGTTCACCGGCGTCGCGACGAGCGTCACCTCTCTCACGCGCTTGCTCTTCCCGGCGCGCAGCTCCACCTCGAAGGTGTCCTGGCCGGCGAAGTTGGGCGGCGGCGTCCAGGTGAGCTTGCCCGAGGGCTCCAGCGCGAACTTGCCGTGCGCGGGCTTGCGCACGAGGCGGAAGGTCGCCGGCTCGTCGGTGGTGAGCCGCGCCGAGAGCGCGGTGTCCTCAGCCGTCTCCAGCCGGTCCACCGTCAGCAAGGGCGCACCGATGGACTCGGCGGCGGCGACGGTCGAGAGGAGCGTTCCCAGCAGCAGCGCGCCAGGCGCCTGGCGATCGCGAGTGAACGACGACATTAAGCACATGCGGCGACCATGCCACGGGGCTCGCGGCCGCTCGTGGTGACGACGCGCGCCGCGGGCCCCGACGCGGGAGCAGCACTGTCCGCGCGCGTGAGGAGAACTGATCGCCTGCCACTGCCGCGAGCCCGAGCCGGGCGAAGTCGAGCACGACCGCCTTGCCACACGCGGGGCATCGAAGCTCGAGCGATTCCTGGTCGGCGGTCGGCTGAAGCGAGAGGGCTGCCTGATACTCAGCGAGGTCGAACTTGCAGGCTGTGCAGCTGAATGGTGCGGTCATGTTCGTCTCACCTGTCGACCGGCAAGGTCACCTTCCAGCCCTGCCAGAGTTGAACGCTTGCGCTGGGAGCTTGAACTTCGCCCTGGGGCTTCGGATCGACGCCTCCCACGAGGCGCCGCGCCCAGGCGCGCGAAGCCAGGAAGAACAACCGCTCGTGGGAGCTTGCCTCGGCGTCGGTGGGGGGCGGAAAGGAGACG
>VFKJ01000224.1 GCA_009885595.1 Myxococcales bacterium
CACGGCTTCGAGGACCAGCGGGCTCGGCTCAGCGGCGTCGCCGTCTGGCTTCATTGACGAGCGTTGTAGCACCGCTTCGGGCGAGCTGACGCGAGCACCCGCCTGCGAAGGCTCGGTCGAAACATCTGCCCACCACCGGCCCCCGACTTTGTTCTCCCGCGCGCCGGGGGCGGTGGCAGGGTGGCGCGCGAAAGCGACCATGTCCGAACCCCACATCCTCGCCATCGACCTCGGCACGTCCAGCCTCAAGCTTGCGCTCGTCTCGGTGCGCGGCACCGTCGCGGGCTTCACCACGCGCCCGCTGCCCATCGCCTACCTCCCGGACGGGGGCTGCGAGCAGAACCCGCGGGACTGGTGGGCTGCCATCTGCTCGGCCACCAGAGAGCTGGTCGACTCGAAGGTGGTGCCGGTCGCCGACATCATCGGCATCAGCTGCACCACCACCTGGTCGGGCACGGTGGCCGTGGGCGAGGATGATCAGCCGCTGCACCCGTGCGTGATGTGGATGGACTCGCGCGGGGCGCCGCACATCAAGAAGCTCTTCGGCGGCTTCCCTGAGCTCGAGGGCTACAACCTCCCGCGCCTCGCCTCGTGGATCCGCCTGACCGGCGGGGTGCCCGGGCTCTCGGGCAAGGACTCCATCTCGCACATCCTCTTTCTCAAGGCGGAGAAGCCCGAGCTGTATCGCGCCACGAAGAAGTTCCTCGAGCCGATGGACTACCTGAACCTGCGCTTCACCGGGAAGTGCGCGGCCTCGTACGCGACCATCACCCTGCACTGGGCCACCGACAACCGCGACCTCTCGAAGGTGACCTACTCGGACAAGCTGCTGGGCGTGTTCGGGCTGGCGCGGGAGAAGCTGCCTGACCTCCTCCCCGCGGGCTCGGTGCTCGGCCCCCTGCGCGCCGACGTCGCGAAGGAGCTGGGCCTCTCGGAGAAGGTGCAGGTGGTGATGGGCACGCCCGACATCCAGGCGGCGGCGATCGGCTCGGGCGCGGTGCGCGACGGGCAGGCGCACCTCTGCATCGGCACCTCGTCGTGGATCATCGCGCACCTGCCGTACAAGAGGGCCGATCTCTTTCACAACATGGCCACCCTGCCGTCCGCCATTCCCGACCGCTACATGCTCACCAACGAGCAGGAGTCTGCGGCCGGCGCGCTCAACTTCTTGAAAGACAACCTGCTCTTCCCCGAAGACGAGCTCACCACCACCCAGCCCACCGACGTGCATCCGGTCTTCAGCGCGATGGCGGCCCGCATTCCCCCGGGCAGCGGCGGGCTCTTGTTCACGCCCTTCCTCAACGGCGAGCGCTCGCCGGTGGACGATCGCAGCGTGCGCGGCAGCTTCGTGAACCTGAAGCTCACCACCACGCGCGCTCACCTGGTGCGCGCGGTGATGGAAGGCGTCGCGTTCAACACCAGGTGGCTGTTCGGCTACGTGGAGAAGTTCATGGGCAACCCGGTGAGAGCGCTGAACCTCATCGGCGGCGGCGCCCGCTCGGACACCTGGTGCCAGATTCTCGCCGACGTGCTCGATCGCCCCATGCGCCAGGTGAAGGACCCGGTGACCGCCAACGCGCGCGGCGCGGCCTTCATCGGCGCCCACGCGCTGGGCCTGCTGCGCTTCGACGAGGTGCCCGACCTGGTGCCCATCGCGAAGACGTTCACCCCCGACCCGAAGAACCGGCGGCTGTACGACGAGCTCTTCGCGCAGTTCCTCGAGGTGTACGCCAGCACCAGCAAGGTGTGCGCGCGCCTCAACCGCATTCAGGAGTCATCATGACGCTCAAGGAGCTCGGCCAGCAGTTGCTCGATCGCGTCGACCCGCGGGTGATCGCCGCCACCGAGCGCGCGCTCAAGGCGATCCCCTTCGTGAGGGCGAAGCTCGACGAGGAATACGGCGGCATGCTCGACGGCCTCGCGCACTCGATGCGCCCGTACGCGGGCCAGGTGCCCACCTACGCCGAGCTGCCCAGCCAGGGGCGCGATCGCGCCGACATCTTGAAGGAGATGGAGTCGATCGCCGCCACCGAGACGCCGCGCTGGCGGGACGGCTTCCTCTCCGGCGCCGTCTACAACGGTGACGCGGGCCACGTGGACTTCATGAACAAGGTCTACGCGCTCACCTCCCAGGTCAACCCGCTGCACTCCGACGTGTGGCCGAGCGCGACCAAGTACGAGGCGGAGATCGTCTCGATGGTGGCCGACATGCTCGGCGCGGGGCCGAACAACCGGCAGGCGGGCCCCGGGGAGCAGATCTGCGGCGCCGTGTCCTCGGGCGGCACCGAGAGCATCCTGCTGGCGATGAAGTCGTACCGAGACCGCGCCCGGGCCGAGCGGGGCGAGCGCTCGCCCGAGCTGGTGGTGCCTTCCACGGCGCACGCGGCGTTCGACAAGGCGGCGCACTTCTTCCGCATCAAGCTGAAGCGGGTGCCGGTGGGGAAGGACTTCCTGGCCGACGTGAAGGCGATGAAGGCCGCGGTGACGAAGCACACGGTGGTGCTGGTGGCCTCCGCCCCGGGCTTTCCGTACGGCCTCGTCGACCCGGTGGAAGAGCTGGCGGCCTTCGCGAAGAAGCGCGGCCTCGGGTTTCACGTCGACGCGTGCCTGGGCGGCTTCGTGTTGCCATGGGCCCGGCAGCTGGGCGCGCCGGTGCCCCCGTTCGACTTCAGCGTGCCGGGCGTCACCTCGATGTCGGTCGACACCCACAAGTACGGCTACGCGGCGAAGGGGACCTCGGTGGTGCTGTACCGGGGACACGGGCTGCGCTCGTACCAGTACTACACGCTCACCGATTGGCCCGGCGGGCTGTACTTCTCGCCCACGCTGGCCGGCAGCCGGCCCGGGGCGTTGAGCGCCGCCGCCTGGGCCGCGATGGTGTCGATGGGCAAGGAGGGCTACCTGGAGGCGACGCGGAAGATCCTCGCGACGACGGAGCAGATGAAGACCGGGGTGCGCGCCGTTCCCGAGCTGGAGTTGATCGGCGAGGCGGTGTTCATGGTCGCGTTCCGCTCGAAGAGCCTCGACGTGTACCGGGTGCTCGATGAGCTGGGGAAGCGCGGGTGGAACTTGAACGGGCTGCATCGGCCCGCGGCGGTGCACCTGTGCGTGACCCTGCGGCACACTCAGGAAGGCGTGGCCGAGCGCTTCGTGAACGACCTGAAGGCGGCGGTGGAAGAAGTGAAGTCGAAGCCCGCCACCGGCGGCGGGATGGCGCCGGTCTACGGCATGGCCGGCACCATGCCGCTCAAGGGCTTCGTGGGTGACTTCCTCAAGAAGTACCTCGACCTGCTCTACAAGGTCTGACGACGCTCCACAGCCTGGGCGAACTGCTCGGCAGGCAGCAGCGCGCAGCAGCCGGTAGTGCGATTCCTGCGGGATTCCTGCGGGGAGTGGATGCCGGTGATCACCGCCTTCAGCAGTGCTCGGTGAAAACAAGAGTACGATGCCCGGCACAACCGCACCGACGCCGGCGAGGCCGCCGATGGCACCGACTTCATCTACACCTACGACTCGGCGCCGCGCACGGACCAGCTCGTGAGCCGCGAGACCACCGCCGGGGCCTCGAGCATCTTCAAGAACACCTACTTCTTCGAGCAG
>VFKJ01001208.1 GCA_009885595.1 Myxococcales bacterium
CCCACGGCCCACGTGGGAGATCTCCATGTCGTGATCGTCGACCACGCAGCCGAAGTTGTAGAGCGGAATTCCGTCGGAGCGCAGCAGCACGAAGTCGTCGAGATCGTCGTCGGGCTTCTCCAGCCGCCCGTGGATGAGATCTCCGAAGCCGACCTTGTCGCCCCTGGCCTGCATGCGGAAGCGGATCACGTACTTGCGGTCATGCTTCTCGTTCTTGTCCCGCCAGGGGCTCGAGTACTTGAAGCCTGCTTTCCGGAGATCGTCGCCCGGGTTGAGGCCCTTCGAGGCGGCGAAGTCCTTGCGCTGCTGCGCGGTCTCTTCTTCGGTCGTGTAGTCGCGGTAGGCCTTGCCCTCCGCGATCAGGACTTCGGCCAGCTCGGCGTAGCGCGCGAGCTTCTTCATCTGGAAGTAGGGGGGAAACGGGCCGTCCTTCCCCGGGCCCTCGTCCCAATCGATGCCCAGCCAGGTGAGCCCGTCGAGGATCGCCTGCAGCGACTCGGGCGTGCTGCGCTCCTGATCGGTGTCCTCGATGCGGAGCACGAAGGTGCCGCCCATGCGCCGGGCGTAGAGCCAGTTCCAGAGGGCGGTACGCGCGCCGCCGATGTGCAGGTAGCCGGTCGGGGAGGGAGCGAATCGAAGGCGAGGCTTCATGAGGCCCGCGCGTGTAGCAGCGTTTCCGTCCCGATCGAAGGGCCGCTATGGTGAGTGGATGGTCGTCAAAGCACGCACGCTGATCCTGCTCGCTCTGCTGGGCGCGTCGCTCGTCTCCGCCACCACCTTGCTGGCGCTCGACGTGCCGGCGCTGACGAAGGGCTCGGCCCTGGTGGTGCGCGCAAAGGTGCGCTCGGTGGAGGCGCGCTGGACCAAAGACGGCGGCCGGATCATGACGGACGCGGTGCTCGAGGTGAGCGAGACCTGGAAGGGCACGCCCGTCAGGCAGGTGATCGTGATGCAGCCCGGCGGTGTCGTCGGAGAAGTGGGCCAGCTGGTCCATGGAACGGCGCGCTTCGGCGTGGGCGAAGAGGTGGTGGTCTTCCTCGAGCCGCGCGGAGATCGCTACCTCCTCACCGGCATGCTGCAGGGCAAGTTCAGGGTGGAGACCTCGACCGATGGCAAGGCCGTGTTCGCGCGGCAGGCGCTGGAAGGCGACGCCCTGCTCGTCGATCCCGCCACGCGCCAGGCGGTGCAGCCTGTCTCGGTGATGGTGCCACTCGACACCCTGCGCATGCAGGTGCTCGCCGCTTCTGGCGCGACGGCCCCGGTCGAGCCGGTCACTCCGGGATCGATCAAGGTCACTCCATGACCTGGGTCGCTCTGCCTCGGCCAGACGTCCGCTTCGCTCCCGTCTGTCTCGCGCAGCGTTCCGCTGCTACCGGCGGCGCTCCATGATCCTGCAGTTGGTGGTGACCATCGCGCTGAGCCAGGCGGTGCGGAGCCGCGTCGATGACCAGGATCCGAAATCCCAGTGTCTCTGGTGGCCGGAGAACTCGCAGATCCAGCTGAAGTTCTCGGCCGACGGAAACCCCCTCACGCCGGGTGAGACCGAGTTCGACGGCCTCGCCGCGGCCCTGGCCACCTGGCAGACGCAGCTGAGCGCCTGCGGGAACCTCACGCTGACGCAAGGGCCTCGCACGCCCACCCGCAAGGTGGGCTTCTTCGAGAAGCAGACCAACGAGGACGTCGCGGTGTTCCGGCTGCGACGTTGCTCCGAGATCGTCCCCCCGGGGGACACCTGCGGCGGCGCGGACAACTGCGGCAACCAGTTCGACTGCTGGCAGCACCAGGAAGCCGCGATCGCCATCACCACCACCTCGTACAACCCCACCACGGGGCGGATCCTCGACTCGGACATCGAGTTCAACTCCCCGACGTTCACCTTCTCCACGGTCGATAGCCCGGTTTGCTTGAGCGGCGCCCTGAGCACCAACTGCGTGGCCACCGATCTCCAGAACACCACCACCCACGAGCTGGGGCACCTGCTCGGCCTCGCGCACAGCCCTTCCACCTCGAGCACGATGAGCTACCGCGCGAACCCAGGTGAGCTCAGCAAGCGGGTGCTCGACGCCGACACCGCGCAGTTCGTCTGTGACGCGTACCCGAAGGGGCGCCCCTCGCAGACGTGCTTCCTCCCCCCCGTCTCTCCCCAGCTGGGGAAGGCGGCGCCCGGGTGTGGGGCCGCTCCCGGTGGGCTCTTGATCGCGATCGCCGCGCTGCTGCTGCGGAAAAAGGCGCCCCTGAAGTGACGAGCGCGCGCGCCATGCTGTCGCTGGGGCTGCTGGCCGCCTTCGTCGCCCAGGCGCAGCCCTTCCGCCGCACGGTGGGCTCGGTGACCAACGACGAGACCATCTGCGTCACCTGGGCCGACCGGAACTTCGACTACCGCGTCGACCAGGACGGCAGCGTCAAGACGCCGGGTGAGACCGAGTTCACCGCGATCGACGGGTCCTTCGCGAGCTGGCAGGCGGTCTCCGACACCTGCTCCGAGTTCAAGTTCATTCGCGGCGCGCGCATCGCCCAGGGCCGGGTGGGGAAGGGGACCGAGAGCGAGAACCTGGTCATTTTCCGCGAGACCAACTGCCGTGACGTGGTGCCGCCGGCCGATCGCTGCCTGAGCGACGGCTCGTGCGCCAACGTGTACCGCTGCTGGGATCACAGCGACGGCACCATCGGCATCACCACGGTCACCTACAGCACCCGCACCGGCGTGGCGGCCGACGCGGACATCGAGCTCAACGCCGGCGGGTTTCTCTTCACCACCATCTCCTCACCGCCGTGCGAGGTGGGCCGGGAGAGCCCCACCTGCGTCGCCTACGACGTGCAGAACACCTGCACTCACGAGATCGGCCACGCCGTGGGGTTCGATCACGTCGATGACCCGACCTCGACCATGGCGCCCACCGCGCCGGTGGGCGAGACCTCGAAGCGGGTGATCGACGTGGGCACCGCGAGCGGCTTCTGCCAGACCTACCCCCGAGGGCTGCCGCCGGTGCCGTGTGACGAGCTCGCCGTGCAGCGCAGTCGCATCATCGCGCGCAACACCGGCACCTTCGGGCTGAGCTGCGTCTCTTCCACCGTGAACGCGGCCCCTGCGCTCGCATTACTGGCGTTGCTGCTGAGGCGAAGACGACCCGCTTCGCTGTGATTGACCCTGATCGATCAACCCCTTAAGGGACGCGGTCGATGCTCTCTTCCGTACTCGTGACCTTGCTGTCCCAGGTCACCCCCGACGCCGGAGTCGAAGACGTCGATGCGCGCCGGCTGACCGTGGTCACCGGCACCCGCACCGAACGCCGCGCGGCCGACGCGATCGTCCCTACGGAGGTGATCACCCGCGCGCAGATCGATCAGCTGGGCGTGCGCGACCTGCCGCAGTTGCTGCAGCAACACCCGGGCGTGGAGATGGTCTACACCAACCGCGGCGTCGGCATTCGCCTGCAGGGCCTCGACCCCGAGTACGTGCTGATCCTCGTCGACGGCCAGCGGCTCTCGGGCCGCTCCGGGTCGATCATCGACATCTCGCGCCTGAGCCTGCGCGAGATCGAGCGGGTGGAGATCGTCAAGGGGCCCGCGGCCGCGCTCTACGGCGCCGACGCCATGGGCGGGGTGGTGAACCTGATCACCCGCCACCCCACGAAGCAGATCGAAGGCAGCGTGCGCGGCATGTTCGGCACCCTGCTCGAGGGCGAGCTGCGCGCCAACGTGGGCTCCAAGCTGGGGCCCTTCGAGCTGCAGGCCGGCGGCGGCTACCGCACCCGGCAGCCCTACTACTGGGTCGAGCCGAGGCTGGAGACCGCGGGCGCGGGCCTCAAGCGCATCGATGGCGACCTCGAGGTGGCGTACGTGCCCGACGAGACGCTGCGGGCCTGGGCGCGCACGGCGTACGTGTTCACCGACTACTTCGCCGTCGACGTCAACGACAGCAGCGCGGTGTTCGATCGCTTTCAGCGCACCGAGCAGTTCGACACCTGGGTGGGCGTGCGCAAGCAGTTCTCCAGGGACACCTCGGCCACCTTGCGCGGCCACCTGGGCCTCTTCCGCGATCAGTTCCTCGTCGATCAGCGCGGCAGCCGCGCGCTCGATGAGTACAGCGCCAACCTCACCCATTTGTGGGAAGCCTTCGGCCAGGTCGACCAGCGCCTCGGCAATCACACCCTCACCGCCGGCCTCGAGGGCTTCTCTGAGCTGCTGGCGTCGTCGCGCATTCAGCCCAGCGAGGTGCAGCGCGGCCGCTTCGGCGTCTTCGTGCAGGACGAGTGGGTGCTCGATGCGGGTGGCACCAAGGTGGCCGTCTCGCCCGGCTTCCGCGCCGACATCGACACCCAGTTCGGCTGGGCGCCCTCGCCGCGCCTCGCGGTGAAGATCGATCCCACCCCGGCGCTCACCTTCCGCGCGTCGTGGGGCCTGGGCTTCCGCCCGCCGTCGTTCTCCGAGCTCTACCTGCAGTTCAGCAACGCCGGCATCGGCTACCTGGTGCAGGGCAACCCGAAGCTCCAGGCCGAGCACAGCGGCTCGGTGAACGTCTCGGTCGACTACCGCCCGCCCCTCGAAGGCTGGGTGCTGACGGCGAGCGCGTGGCACACCAGCCTCACCAACCTCATCAACATCACCGCCGACGGCATCCCCAACCCCGACGC
>VFKJ01001012.1 GCA_009885595.1 Myxococcales bacterium
CATTGGGTGTGGCTCGTCGCGATTCTCGGCACCGGGTGCGGGAGCATTCGCGACCAGTTCATCGGCACCCGAATCGAAGATCACTGCTCGGGCGCGTGGAACGTCTGCTCCACCACGGTGGGCTGCTTCGTGGGCGATCGCAGCTACGTGGAAGGCCGCTTTCCCGGCGGCAACAAGCTGGCGATCAAGCTCTTCGAGCCCTCGGAGGTGACGGTGGGCCTCTTCCTCTTCGAGACCTCCGGCGCGGGCGAGCAGACGGTGATCAACTTCTTCGAGGAGAGCTGCAGCTCGCGCATTCGGCTCGAGGTCACCGGCAAGGCGCTGGTCGGTGAGAACGAGAAGACGGGCTGGGTGAGCCGCAAGGCCGAGCTGTCGGGCACCGGCGATCACCTGATCCAGATCGATTCCGACGCGCGCACCCGCTACCTGATGAAGATCGACGTGCTGCCGCTGCGCCTGCGCGACACCCCCTGAAGGAAGCCAGCTCAGCCGCCCTTCTTGAGGCTGGCCACCAGGCGCTCGGCGACCCGGAACGAGTTGGCGGCGATGGTGAGGGTCAAGGGCACCCCGCCGCTGGTGGGCATGAAGCTGCCGTCGACCACGTAGAGGTTCTTCACCGCGTGGCTCCTGCAGTCGGGGTCGAGCACGCTGGTCGCCGGGTCCTTGCCGAAGCGGCAGGTGCCGCCCTGGAGGATGGTGGTCTCTCCGGCGGTGCCCACGCGATCGACGCGGTCGGGCTTCATCGCCTGCAGCACCTCTTCGCCGCGCTCCACCAGGAACTGGGTCATCTTGAAGTCGAGGGGGTGGCGCTTGATGGAGATCGCCGCCACCGGCAGGCCGAACTTGTCCTTCACGTTGCCGTCGACGCCCACGTACGTGGAGTCGTTCGAGAGGAACTCGCCGTAGATCTCGAACTCGAGGATGCGGCTGTCCCGGTAGGTGCGCAGCTTGTCTTTGAGCTCCTTGCCGAAGACGCCCTTCTCGCCCTTCCTGGCGATGCCCACCGCCGCGAAGATGGGGTTGGGGTGCGACCACATGAAGCCTAAGGTGCCGCCCTTGCGGAAGCCGAAGCGCTCGTCGGGCAGCACGTAGAAGTCCTGCAGGCTGCGGTTGACGAAGGGCAGGTTGGCGTGGAGCCAGGGCAGCTCTTCGCCGCGCTTCTTCACGCTGAAGGTCGCCTTCGACTGGCCGAAGCTCGAGAACAGCAGGTTCTTGCCCACCTGGCCGTTGTCGTTGCCCAGCCCGTTGGGGAAGCGGCTCGACTTCGAGTTGAGCAGCAGGCGCGCGCTCTCCACCGCGGTGCAGGAGGCGACGATCACCCGCGCCGGCTGCTCCTGCTCGACTCCGTCGGCGTCGAGGTAGATGACGGACTTCGCCAGCCCCTCTTCGTCGACGGTGATCTCCTTGGCCATGCACTTGGGTCGCAGCTCGACCTTGCCGGTGGCGATCGCCGCGGGAATGAGCGAGGCGGCGGTGCTGCTCTTGGCGCCGTGCTCGCAGCCGTAGCTGCCGCACAGGCTGCAATACACGCAGGGATCACGGCCGCGGTACGGCTGGCTGACGATGCCGCGGGCCGTGGGAATGGCGTGCCACCCCAGCGCCTTGGCCGCCTTGTCGATCTCCCCGGCCACCGGGTGCTCGGCCAGCGGGGGCAGCGGGTAGTTGCCCTTGCGCGGCTCGAGGAAGGGGTGGGGCACCGCGTTGCCGGACACCCCCAGCTCGGCCTCGGCCTTGTCGTAGTACGGCGCGAGGTCCTTGTAGGTGATGGGCCAGTCGACCACGTTGCTGCCGGCGGGCGCGCCCAGCTCGGTCTTCATGCGGAAGTCGACGGGCTTGAGCCGGTAGAAGAACCCGCTCATGTGCACCGTGCCGCCGCCCACGCAGTTCGCCGTCCACGCTTCGTTGGTGCGTTGGTAGGGCTGGCCCTCGGTGCGCCAGAGGTGGGGCTCGTCCCACGGGAGCGGCATGAAGAAGTTCCGCCGCGAGTTCATGATCTCGTCGTGGACGAAGTCGGTCTGCTGGTACCAGGCGCCCTTCTCCAGCACGACGACCTTGAAGCCCGCGCGGCCCAGCTCGAGGGCCAGCGGCGCGCCGCCCGCGCCCGAGCCGATGATGCAGACGTCGACGCTCTCCTTCGCCATTTCAGCAGCCCTTCCCGCCACCGCAGATCAGCTGGTGCAGCCGCTGACTGCCGTCGTACGGCGACTTGGGGTCGCCCTTGAGGTTGCGCCCGACCAGGCTGAAGCCGACCAGCTTCCAGCCGACCTCGCCCTTGTTCCCGCCGTAGCTGGGATCTCCGAGGAAGCCTTCCAGCACCAGCACCACCAGCATCTCGTACCAGCGCGCCTCGCCGCTCTTCTCGGGGCTGTTCTTGAAGATCGTCAGCAGCTCGTCTTGCTGCGCGGGCTTGGCGGCCGCGAACGAGGTCTTGAACATCTTCTGGGCGCGGCGCTCGATGGCGGCGACGCCGGGCACGAACTGGGCCTTCATCTGCTGCAGCTGCTCGGTCTGCAGCATGCGGTCGATGTACTCGGGCACGTTCGCGTCGAGCGCGCCGGGATCTGCGTCGCGCGGCAGCACCCGATCGACGGCGGCGGACAGGGTGGCCCACTCGTCGTTGGTGAAGGTCTTGTGCGAGCTCGTCAGCGCGGCGGGCCTGGGCGCGGGCGGCGCTGGGTCGTCCTTCTTGCAGCCGCCCAGCAGCACCACGCCGCCGCCCAGGAAGGTGAGGTGCTGTACGAACACCCGTCGGCTGACATCGTCCTCGGCATCGTCCAGCTCGTCCTCGCGCGTCATGAGCGGGCGGAGTGTTCTCCCGGAGTGCTGGGGTGGCAAGTGGAGGAATGTCCCCACTCGAGGGGTGGACTCTCCACCACAGTCGATTGGCGCGGAGGATTGGCTACGATGACGCCCCTCATGCTCCGAATCGTCCTGTCGGTGACGCTGGCCTGCCTCGCGTTGGGTTGCACTCCAATTCTCCCTCCACCCACGGGCGGTGGCGGAGGCCGGACGGGCGGCGGCAGTGGTGGGGGCGGAGGCCTCGAGCCGTACGCGGTGAGCGACCTCGATCCCGCGGCGATCGACGCGACCTACTTCGCCATCGCCGTCGACCCGGCGCAGGAGCGCGTGGGCGTGGCGTACTACTCGAGCCGCGGCACCGAGACGATGATGGGAACGCCCGACTACGACATCAAGTACGTCGAGTGGAAGCAGGGCGTCGTCTCTCCCATTCAGACCGTGCGCTACGTGCAGCGCAAGGCCGGCATCGCGCTGGCGTTCGATCCCGTCACCCGTGAGCCGGTGATGTCGTACCTGGGCGGCGACCCGGGCTTCGTGGTGGGTCAGTCGATCTTCTGGTTCCAGAGCGACGCGGTGATCAACCGTCGCAGCGGGGGCACCACCTGGACGGAGACGGTGATCGCCACGGACGGCGATCAGGTGACCTGCGGCAACCCCGTGAGCGATCGCGGGTTCCTGGTGGGGTTGTGGCCGGCGATCGCCTTCGACTCGACCAACAAGATGTACCTGGCGTACCGCGACGGGCACGACGGGCAGTTCCCCATGCAGGACTGGGCAGGCTCGGACGTCGAGCTGTGGGAAGGCGCGATGCCGCCCACCGCCGGCAGCTGCCTGGCGCAGGGCGGCAACAACAAGGACGCGTACGGCGGCCACAACCAGCTGGTGATCGGCGCCGACGATCAGCCCGCCATCATCTACGACCAGATGTTCGGCACCTCGGACACCAACGGCATCAACGTGTTCTTCCAGAAGCGCTCCCCCGCGGGCACGTGGACGAACGCCGGCGGCGCGCTCTTGACGGTGTCGAACACGCAGACCGGCGCGGCGCTCGCCTACGATCGCACCGAGGGCTACGGCATCGCCTTCGTCGATCGCGCGACCAACGAGCTCAAGTACGTCAACTCGCTCAATGGCACTGCGTGGAATGAGATCGACCCGGTGTTCGGCGCGGGCAGCGGAGGCTGGTACCCCTCGCTGGCGATGGACCCCATCAACCACGAGCCGGCGATCGCGTTCTACGTGTGCAGCCCCCGCAGCTCGGTGAACGAGACGGGCTGCACCACCACCGAGGACAAGCTGGTCGTCACGCAGCGGGTGGTGGGCACCTGGCGCGAGGCGGTGGTCGACCTCAACGGCGGCTACCACCCGAAGCTCGCCTTCTTCGCCACGGGCAAGAAGGTGCTCGTCTACCGCACCCCTCCGGCGATCAACCCGACGACCGGGCTGACGGTGCCGGGCGTGGGCGCGCTGAAGATCGCGGTGGAGCGATGAAGGGTGGGGCGGCGCTGGCGCTGGGCCTGTGCCTCGCTTCCTGTGGGTTCGACAACAGCCTGAGCGGCAGCATCGGAGAGGTCTTCCCGCTCGACATTTCCCGGGTGGAGGTCGCGCAGAACGCCGAGGCGATGCAGGTGACCTACTACCGCAACCGCGGTGTGTTCCTCGACGTGGTGGTGCGGGTGTCGGTGTCGCTGCAGGACGAAGGGGTGGCGCCCGATGGCGGCGTGCCGACGATCGAGCTCAAGGCTGGCAAGAAGCTGGACCTGATGGGCGAGTCTCCGACCGGCCAGCTCAAGTGCGCGGTGTCGCACGCGCCCGGTGGCGAGCCGACGCGCAGCCTGCCGCGGGTGAAGAAGGGCGATCTCGAGATCCTCGAGGGCGGCAACATCGGCGAGGCGATGCGCGGGAACTTCTCGATGCTGTTCGAGGCCGAGGGCGGCGACCTCGGGTTCGGGCGCACGCTGGTGGGAACCTTCGCGGTGAAGGAGTCGCTGGACGCGGGCTTCAACGACCCCTGAGCTCTGCTGGGGTCAGCCCTTTTCCAAAAACACCCGCAAGTTGGTCGACGTCCCGGCCGCGACGTCGGACCACCGCTCGACCGATCGATACCCCTCGAGCTCGATGCGAACGCGCTGAGGCCCCGCGGGCAGCGTCAACGTGCAGGGCGTGACCGCCGCCAACTCTCCCGCAACGAACACGTTGGCCGCCGCCGCGCGCCCCTTGGCGGTCACCACCACGCGCAGCTGACCGCTGGTGGGCGTGGGCCCGCTCTCGTCGCTGGCGCGCGTCTCGTCGTCGGCCTCCCCGGGGGTGGGACCGACGAAGGTGCGGTCGTTCTTGTCGAAGCGGTGGATGACGGTCTTCTGCTCACCCGACTGCCCGGTGGCCGAGAGCAGCACCCCGGGCACGGACAGCACGTCGCTGTTCGACGCCTCTGGCACCTCCCCGCTGTCGGCGCGAATGGGCGGAGGCTGCTTGAGGCGCGGCAGCACCCGGGTCTTGTCGGCGGTGATCGCGGGGGCGACGTTGAAGGCCTTGCCGAGGTCGATCTTCCTGGCGCCCGAGGCGGCCTCGAGCTCGCCCAGGAACTCGGTGACCGAGTCGTACCGCTCGTCGCGTCGCTTCGACAGCCCGCGGATCAGCACCTGGCTGACGTTCTTCGGAATGGTCTTCACCAGCCCGTTGGCGTCGGGGGGCGGGGTGTTCTTGTGGCCGTAGAGCACCTCGAAGTTGTTGTTGCCCAGGTACGGCGGGCGGCCGGTGAGCAGCTCGAAGGTGACGGCGGCGAGCGCGTACACGTCGGTGCGCTGGTCGATGTCTTCCACCCCGAGGATCTGCTCGGGCGACATGTAATAGGGCGTGCCCACCATCGCGCCCGGGCGGGTGAGGCCGGGGTTGGCCTGGTCGCGCACCACGCCGAGGTCCAAGATGATCACCCGCCCGCCCACGCCGAGGAACACGTTCTGCGGCTTGATGTCGCGGTGCACCAGGCCGTTGGCGTGGAGAAACGAGAGGCCCGAGCAGATCTGCTTCACGATGGCGACGGTCTCGTTGAGGCCCAGCTTGCCGCCGTGCCTCTCGAGCACGTCGGAGAGCGTGAGGCCCTCGAGGAACTCCATCACGATGAAGGGCAGCGCGCCGCGCCGGCCGTGCCCGTGGAACGCCACGATGTTGGTGTGGCGCAGGCTGGTCATCTTCTCGGCTTCCCGCTCGAAGCGGGCGACCACCTTCGGCTTGCGGCAGTGCTCGGGCGCGAGGATCTTGATGGCGACGATCTTGTTGGCCGTCAGATCGCGCCCGCGGAACACGCTGCCCATGGCGCCCTGGCCGATGCGCGTCTCGATGCGCCAGCGTTGATCGAGGATCTCGCCGGGCGTGACGTGCACGACGACGGTCTGTTCGGGTGCGTCGGCTGCCAAGGGGGTTGGACTCTACTTGATGAACGAGCCCAGCGCGTCCAGCACGAGGCCCAGACCTACATCCACCAGGTCGCCCCCCCATCCGATTCTGCGAGGCGGGCCAAGTTCATGGGCGAGTGCCTGCTCGACGCGCCCCTTCACCATCATCGCCTCGAGCAGCTTCTCGGGCTTGAGGGTGCCGCGCTCGAGCTCGCGCGCGTGGATCTGCTTGAGCGTCACGTCGATCGTCTCGGAGGACAGGATGCTCACCGGCGCCCAGCAGTGCTCGCAGGCGCTGCGTTCGCCCAGGGCAATGGGCGCACCGCAGCTCGAACAGTTCACCATCTTCACCCGGGCCCTCAGCTCGGCCAGCTCGGTCCCAGAGGGCTCGCGCACCAGGCCCTTCTCCCGCAGCCACTGGAAGAAGGTGATGAAGCGGCCGTGCGGGGGGCAGCACCGGTAGGTGAAGCGGGCGGTCTTCACCAGATCCGAGGTCTCTTCCAGGGGGCCGGCGCAGCGCGGGCAGCGGCCGTCAGGGGCCTGGGGGGCGCGGGCCTGCTGGTGCCGCGAGTGCATCGACTCGAACAGCTTCAGGGTGGATCCCGGGGTCAGCAGCAGCGACTCGCGCCCGTCGAACCAGAGGCCGTTGCAGGCGTGGCAGACGTCGACCTCGAGGTGGCGGCCGTAGTTCCCTTCGTAGCGCTCGACGACCACCTCGGACGATTGGCAACCTGGGCATTGCATCGCTTTGGAATCCTAGCTGGCTTCGCCTCGCACGCCGAACAGCGCGGCGGCGTTGTCTTCGGTGACCCGGCGGATCACCTTGGTGCTCAAGCCTGCCTTCGCCAGGCGGTGGGCCGCGCGCCCCAGCGCGAGGATGTCGCTGGCGCCGTCTCCCGCGGCGGTGTCGAGCACCAGTCGCTCGGGCCCCAGGGAGCGCACCAGGGCGACGGCTTTCTCCACGCTCAGATGATCAGGGTGGAGGGTGAGGCCGGCGACGTAGCCGAGCTCGCGAATGGTTCGCACGGTCCTGCCCACCGCGCCATCCACGAGGATGCGCTGCGGGCTCAGCTCGGTGCGCTGGAGCACCGCCAGCAGCCGGCGGGTGAGGCGCTCCTTCTCCAGGCCGGGTGCGGAGACGATGGCGGGCCGGTTGAACTGCTGCGCGAGGGCGAGCTGCTCGAGCAGCGCCTCTTCTTCGCGCTCATCGCCCTTCGAGAGGCCCAGCTGCCCCAGGGCGATCACCTTGCCGCCCTTGAAGTAGCTCGGGAGCGCCTCGAGCACCTGGCCCAGGCCGCGGTGAGGCAGCACGCGCGGGTGCACGCCCAGCGCCGCGTACGCGCGCAGCCCCGAGCGCTCGAGGCGGGGCAGCTGCTTCCCGAGGAGCTCGTCGAAGTGGGCGAAGATTCCCTCGGGCGTGGGCGGGTGCGCGCTGGCGTCGGCCACGGCGAGCACCGCGCGCACCCCGAAGATCTGCAGGGTCTCGAGGTCTTGATCCGTCAGCGCGGCGGGGTGGATGCGAGGGTCGAACACGCAGGCGGGATTGAACCACGTCAAGCCGGGTGACAACTGCAAGTGTCACCTGCACCCGGGCATCGGCGCTCCAAAGGGCGTTCAAGGGCTTTGCGTACCGAGGAAGTACGGGGTCCTGCGCCCCGGGATCCGGGTTTGCAGCACGGTGGAGCCATGACGATGGATCGTTCAGCCGCCCGTAGCCAGGGCGCGATCCAGGAGACGGCGCAGGCCCTGGTGGCTCGAGGCGAGCTGCCGAAGGCGGTGCGTCTGCTCGATCGCTACCTCTCACAGTTCGATGGCGACTGGGGCGTGTGGCTCTACTTCGGCGGGCTGTGCGCGCGGTTGGGGAAGCGCGACGAGGCGGTGGCGGCGTATCGGGCGTGTGCGCGGCAGCTCGAGGGTGATGGGCACGTCGAGCGGGCGCGGGAGGTGCTGATGAACGCGGTGCGGCTGGTCCCTCGTGACCCGTCGCTCAAACGCGAAGTCGCGCAGATCGGAAAGCCGCCGCCGCGCAGGCCTGATCCCACGCAGCAGACCGCTCTCCTGTTGCCGAAGGTCGAGCCGAAAGCGCTGCCGGACCCCAAGGTGCACCTCACCGCGGTCATCCCCGGACGGGTGAAGCGGCGGGCCTCGCCGTCGCCCGAGGTGACCGATCCCTACATCGCGATCTTCGACATCCTCGACGCGGAGCGAGCCGAGGCAGCGGCGAAGAAATCGCAGACCCGCCATGACCGCGCCGCGCGCGCTCCCTGATCAGCGATCCGGCGACTCGCGCAGCGTCGCCATGGGACGTGACCACGCGGCGAGTTCCTGGCCGACAGCCAACCGGATCAGGGCGGTGGCAGGGGGGGCAATTGAGCCAAGGCGGGCGTGGGCGGCCCGGGCTCACGAGGGGCCCCCTGCGCCGAGAGCCCCGTCTCGTGGCGCAGATCGAGCTCCGCCCAGTCGATGATGACGTCGCCACCCTTC
>VFKJ01000338.1 GCA_009885595.1 Myxococcales bacterium
AGCCGCAGTATCAGCAGCAGCCGCAGTACCAGCAGCAGCCGCAGTACCAGCAGCAGCCGCAATACCAGCAGCAGCCGCAGTACCAGCAGCCGCCGCCCAATCAGCCCCCGAAGCAGCCGCTGCCTCCGCCACAGGCGACGAACACCGACGCGATGTCCTCCACGCGCACCAAGCACTTCGTGGGCCTGCTCTCGGGCGCGTTCGGCGTCACCAGCAACAGCGCCGGCGTGGTCGGCAACATCCGCGCGGAGATCGACATCGCGCGCATCGACCTCCTGCTCAGCTACACGAACTTCATCTCCGGCGGGACCGGTATCCAGGTTCACCAGTTCAACTTCATGGGCGGGTACTCGTTCTTCAGCAGCAACGAGATCACCTGGCGCGTGCTCGGCGGGCTCGACGTGATGATCCGCGATGGCACCACCGCGTTCGGCCCCGTGCTCGGCACCAACCTCCGCTCGATGTGGGAGCGCATCGGCGTCGACGCCGCCTTCATGGTGACGCTCTTCCCCTTCCGGCAGGTCGAGCTGCGCGCCGCGTTCGTGATCCAGTGGCTCATCTTCGAGGCGCAGCTGGGGTGGCGGATCCAGGTGATCGACGCGACCATGAGCGGCACCATCGCCACGTTGTTCAGCACCAGTCCCGGCATCAATGGGCCGGTCGCGTCCATCGGGATCACGTTCTAGGCCGGCGCTGGTGCTCCGCGCGGCGGCGCGCGCCGTCGGTCAGCTTCGACGGCGTGGGCGTCGGGTGAAGGCCCACAACACGAGGAGAAAGGTCGCGGCGGACACACCCTCCGCGGTGAGCTGACACCCCACCCTGAGGAAGCGCGGTGGGGTGGGCTCGCCCGTTGGCGCCTGGTCCAACCCTGCGTCGACCGACCCTGCGTCGACCGACCCTGCGTCGACCGACCCTGCCCCCGCGTCAGACGGCCATGCACCGGCGAGGATGGAGATCCATGCAGCCGGTTCGCGAAACGCGGGCGCGAGCTCGAGGTGGAGCGCGCGACCTGACGAGGTCGTTGCGGCGGTCGTGCAGACCGAGGCCTGGTCTACGCCGTTGAGGAGCCGGAGCTGGACGTCGCGCGTGCCATTGAGCGAGCAGAGGCCCGCGCCCGCGACGCCGGTGCGCCAGACAGGCTCGATGGTCGCGATGGTCGAAGCCAGCGTCCAGGCGGGGCTCAGGGGGGGAGGCGTCGTGGTGAGACCTTCCGTGATGTAGACGTCGACGAGGGGACAGGTGGTGTCGGCCATGCCGTGCCACTGGAGCACGAGGAGCCCGGCGCCCGCGTCTGAGCCCGCGAGCGCCTCTGTCGCGGCTTGAAACATCGTGGCGTCGTTGTGCGCGACGTCCGCTGCCAGGAGGCCTTGGCACGAAGCGAGGATCGTGCCCGTGTCACGGTGGCTCCCAGCGATCATGAGGCACCGGGACTCGGTCGCCTGAAATGCGGAGACGGCCAACGCCTCAGTGGTGAGGTCGGCGATCGGGTGAGGTGCCTGATGGCAAAGCTCGCGCGTGGCCCGGGGGTTGACCATCACGAGGCCCCAACCGAGGTCGAGCATTCCACCATCATCTGCGTCGGCGACGTCGTGCATGACGCAGAAGGAACGCTGCGAGCTTGACTCCTGCCAGACGAACCGGACTGCCGAAAGCTCGAGCGGTGGGCCGAGGGGGCTGCAGTCGCCGCCGAGCATCCCTGCAACCGCGTCGCGCCAGGCGGAGCGCTGACCCTGCGTCGGCTGCTGAACCTCTCCGGTTCGAATCAGCCCTCGCCTGTAGCACTGACCGAACTCTTCAGCCGTGGCTGCCGCACTGCAATCGAGCACCCCGGCGCGCGCGGCGCTCGCGATGATCAGGATGGCGAGAACCAGCAGACGCTGCATTGCGACCGCTTACCAACCCAGAAGGAATCGATCTACCACGCTCGCCTCACCCTCGGTGGTCCGAGCAGCGCCCATCAGGCCAGCGACAGCGGCATCGGCATGAAGGTGAGCGCGGTCATCACCCAGGTGATCACCACCACCACCTTCCGCCCGCGGCTCAACGGCACCTCGGGCTGCATGACGGGCGGATGTCCGAGGCCCACCACCCGCGTCACCAGGAAGAACCACAGCAGCCACGACGCGCTCGCGAACAGCGCGAGGATGAGCGTCGCCGCCGCCACCCGGTGACCGATCTCTTCCGCCTTCAGGCCGTACCAGGCGTGCGTGAGGTGGCCTCCGTCGAGCTGACCGACCGGCAGCAGGTTGAGCATCGTCATCACCAGCCCGAACCACGCCGCGATGAACACCGGGTGCGCCATCACATCGGAGCCCGCCGGCACCTCGCCGTGAATCAACTTCACCGCGAGCCACGTGAGCAGGTTGTCGCCGAACACCTGCAGCTGGGGGAACTCCGGCATGGGGACGCCGTAGATCAGCTCCTTCATCCACAGCCCGAACATCGAGGCGAAGTTCAGCAACGACAGCGTGGGCATCAGCCCGCCATCCGGCAGCGCGGGAGAGGGCTGCACGTTCGACAACGCCACCCCTACGAAGAGCATCGGCACCGCGATCAACAGGCCTGCGAGCGGGCCGCCCGCACCGATGTCCACCAGCGCGTCCCGGGTGGGGATCTTCCCACGCAGCCGAATCACCGCGCCCAGGGTGCCGAAGCCGAACGGCACGGGGATGAAGTACGGCAGCGACGAGTCCACCCCGTGATGACGCGCCATGAAGTAGTGCCCCAGCTCGTGCGCGAGGAGGATCGTCACCACCACGCCCGCGTACATCGCGCTGCCCCAGAGCTTGTCTTCGGTGGAGCCGTCGACCCCGCCGCCGAAGAGCATCAAGAAGACGCCGAACGTCGTCACGCACGTGGCGAGAAACAGGGACACGTGCAGCGGCTTGTTCGACGACGGCATGAAGCTCCTCTGGATTCGGAGATTGACTCGACGGACCTGCTACCTATGCTCCGCGCGCCGAATCACTCAATCCCAAGGAGCAGCGAAATGAAGAAGGGTTTTCTGGCTGTCGTGCTTGCCGCCGCCGTTTCGGGCTGCACCTCTGTCGAGTCGGCCACCGTGGCCAGCAACGAAGTGACCGCCACCGGGGGCGAGGCCGTCGCCGTCATCCAGGCCAGCTCGCTGGGTTGGACGCTCATCTTCCACATCGTCGACATCGTCAGCTCGGACCTCGACCAGGTCGTCAACAAGCTCCTCGTCGGTGAGGCCAAGGCGATGGGCGCCTCCAAGGTCGACCTCAAGTCGGCCTCCACCACCCCGCGCCACGGCATCTTCGCGCTGGCCGGCTTCATCACCGGCTTCACCTCGTCGAGCGCCACCGGCGTCGCGGTCAAGTAAGCCCGCTCGTCTGTGTGGTCTTCACGGGCTCGCTCCTTCGAGAAGGGGCGAGCCTGTTTCGTTTCCCCCCCCGGGAGCTTGAATGAAGAAGGTCGTGCTCTGCCTGTGGTTGTGCGGTTGCCCCAAGGCGGCGACCGACGCGCCCCCGCCCGCTTCGCTGGTGGCCGAGGCGAAGAAGGCGCTGGCCGAGCGCGAGCGGCGGCTCACCTCGTTCAAGCTGGTGGTCGACTCCACCGAGGGCGAGAGCCGCGCACATCACGAGATCGCGTTTCGCTCGCCGAACAAGAGCCGCGGGCACATGACCGTGCCCCAGGACTTCGAGCTCGCCTTCGATGGCACCACCCTGGTGCGCCTGTTCGCGGCGGAGAAGAAGTACGAGGTGGTGCCGCTCGAGATGCCGGTGACAGAGCGCGCGTTTGCGCTCGCCTCGCAGTTCAGGCCCTTCGTGCCCGAGGGGTATCGCGCGCCGCTGCTGCCGACCAGCGGAGTGGAGGCGAAGAAGGTGACTCGCGCGGATGGCAGCGAGGCGGTGGAGCTCACCGTGAAGCCCGGCACCGGCGTGACCGTGCGATACCTGCTGCGGCTGCCTGCCGGAGATTTCCTCGAGAAGCGCACCACCGCCGAGGGGCAGGAGCGGGTGCTCAGCGTGGAGAAGGAACAGTGTGACGCGAAGCTCGCGCTGTGCGTGCCGACGAAGCTGGTCGAGCGGATGGGGGCCGAGGTGCTGGGGACGACCGAGGTGAGCTCGGTCGCGCTGAATGCTGAGCTGCCGCAGGATTTTTTCTCGCCGAAGCTGCCGGAAGGTTGGTCGTCCAAATGAGTTCTACCCCTCTCCCCGACCCTCTCCCCCCTGGGGGGAGAGGGAGATGGATGGTGCTCGTCGCGTTGATTCCCGCGGTGGCCTTCGCTCGCGACGTGCGGGTCACCACCGAGCCCGAGCTGCGCGCGGCCATCGGCGCAGCGCAACCCGGTGACGTCATCACCCTCGCCAACGGCACCTACGCGATCGGCGCGAAGCTCTCGTGCGCGACGGCGGGGACCGCGGCGATGCCCATCGTGGTGCGCGGCGAGCAGCCCTTCGGCGCCACCCTCGAGTCCAACACCCTCATCGCCATCGGCGTGAGCGCCCCCTTCTGGCACTTCGAAGACTTCGCGATGCGCGGGGTGTGTACGAACGACTCCAACTGCGAGCACGCCTTCCAGGTGACCGGGCGCGCGACCGACCTGGTGCTGCGGCACCTGCGCCTGGTGGACTTCAACGCCCAGCTGAAGGTGAACGCCAGCGCCGCGGGCGACGGTGGCTACGACATGCCGCACCGCGGCCTGGTGGAAGCGTGCGAGCTGTACGACTCCCGCCCGCGCGCGACCTCGAACCCCGTGACCAAGCTGAACATCGACACCGGCGACGACTTCGTGGTGCGCGACAACCTCATCCGCGACTTCGCGAAGAACGGGGGCAACTTCGTCAGCTACGGCAGCTTCATGAAGTCCGGCGGCAAGCGCGGCGTGTACGAGCGCAACCTGGTGCTCTGTGCCTCGGCGGGCCAGGCGATGACGGACACCCGCATCGGGCTCTCGTTCGGCGGCGGCGGCACCGGTGCGCAGTTCTGCGCCCCGAGCTTCGACGCCAACATTCCCTGCAGCGTGGAGCACGCAGACGGCGTGATGCGGAACAACATCATCGCCAACTGCAGCGACGTCGGGGTGTACCTGAACCGCGCGCGCAACACGTCGGTGCTGCACAACACCCTCGTCGGCACCAACGGCGTCGACTTCCGCTTCGACACCACCACCGGGCGCGCGGTGGGAAATCTGCTGACCTCGAACATCCGCGCGCGCGATCTCGGCACCTTCACCGCCACCCAGAACGTCAGCGGGGTGACGGTGGCGACCTTCGCCTCGGCCTACGCGAGCCCGCTGGCGGGAGACTTGAGCGTCACCGGCTCGGTGAGCGCGTGGGTGGGCCAGGTGAGCCCGCCTCCGAGCGGCGTGACCGATGATTTCTGCGCGCGCACTCGCCCGGGGACGATGTGGACCGTGGGCGCGCTCGAGCATTCGCTGGGCAGTTGTGCGACGGGCAAGCCGCCCGACGGGGGCGTCGGCGGTGGTGGCGGCAGCGCGACGGATGCGGGGACGGGCGGCGGTGGCGGGTCCACCACGGGCGGTGGCGGGGGTGCCGTGGCGACCGGCGGCGGAGGCGGCAGCACCGCGACCGGCGGCGGCTCAGTTGATGCGGGCGTCGAGCCTGGTCCCATCACCACGGGCTGCGGATGCACTTCCC
>VFKJ01000959.1 GCA_009885595.1 Myxococcales bacterium
GCGTAGAGCTGCGTGCTGAACAGCTCACGCACGCCACTCGCGATTCGCGTTCCGCCGTCGGGCTGAGCGACCGCCTCGGGTGCGCCGGCCGTGTTGTTCACGATGAACTGCGATCGAAAGTGCACGTCACCCCGCGCTCCCTGGTTCTTCAGCGAGCGGGTGATCGCCACCTGGTCCCGGATCTCCGACAGCGGCCAGTTCGCGCCGCTGCTCGAGAGCTGATGCACCGCGTGCCCGGGGAAGAGATGGCGCCCGCCCATGTTCCGCATCGCCCACCAGGTCGCCAGCGTGGAGTAGTCCTGCGCGCTCCCCTCACGCCAGTAGAGCTGCGGCGTCAGGTAGTCGACCCAGCCGTTCGCCATCCACGTGGGCGCGTCGCAGGCGATGGCGTTGTACGCGTCGAGCCCCGGCACCGGCACCCCCGCCTTCCAGATGCCGAAGGGCGAGATGCCGAAGCGCACCGTGGGGTGATCGTTCGTCACGAGGCCCATCACCTCGCGCACCAGCGTGTTCACGTTGTCGCGCCGCCAGTCGAGCAACGCCAGGGTGCCGCCATCGGCCGTGTACGCGCTGTAGGTCGCCGAGTCGGGGAACGGCGTGGCCGTGGGGTACGGGTAGAAGTAGTCGTCGAAGTGGAGGCCGTCGACGTCGTAGCGGTTGAGCAGATCGCTCACCACCGCTTCCACGTGCTGGCGCACCACCGACTGCCCGGGGTCCATCACCACCGCGCCGTTGTAGGTGATCGCCGCGCCCGAGAGCGTGCGGGTGACGTGGTTGGTCGCGGTCGCCGAGTTAGAGCTCACCAGCGCGCGGTACGGGTTCATCCACGCGTGCACCTCGAGGCCGCGCGCGTGCGCCAGCGTCAGCAACTCGTCGAGCGGATCCCAACCCGGGTCGCGCCCCTGGGTGCCGGTGAGGTAGCGGCTCCACGGCTCGAGCGTCGACGGGTACAGCGCGTCTGATTCGGGCCGCACCTGGAAGAAGAGGGCGTTGAGCCCGGCGTCCGCCATCGAGATGACCAGGTTGCTCAGCGCCGCCCGCCCCGCATCCACGCTCAGGCTGCTGGAGGAGGGCCAGTCGAGGTTCACCACGCTCGCGACCCACACCCCTCGCAGCTCGCGCTCGTGCGAGACCGTCACCAGCGTCATCGAGGTGCCGCCGTCACCCGGCGTCCCCGAGTCTGGCCGACCCGCATCGGGACCGCCCGCATCAAAGAGCCCGGCGTCGGTCCCGCCTGCATCGGTGGTGGTGCCCGCGTCTGCGTTCGCCCCGCCATCGCTCTCGACGATGCCCGCGTCTTCTTCCACGCCCGAATCGGGAGTCACCACCGGCGGAGGCCCACAGGCCGCCACGAAGAAGCACAACGTCAGGAAGCGGGTCTTCACGGGCCAAGCGCATAGCCGGGATCCC
>VFKJ01001194.1 GCA_009885595.1 Myxococcales bacterium
ACCGACGGGGAAGTGACCATCGACCCGCTCCTCGAGGAGGGGCAGGTCAAGGGCCTGGACGTGCGCATTCCGCTGCTCGACCGCACCGGCCTCGTCGAAGACGTGGTCAAGCAGCTGGTCGAGGTCGCCTCGCTCGCCGAGGGTCGTCTCACCGACCCCCAGCGCGGTGACGCCGTCACCCCGAGCACCCTCTCGATGCTGCTCGAGGAATACCTGCGCATGGCGCGCTACGCCGGCGAGTACGGCGCCGTCAGCGGAGCGCTGGGCCTGAGCACCTGGGCCTCGCCGCCCGAGGAAGACTCATCGGCGCTTCGGTGGGTGCTGCTGATCGGCGTGTTCGTGATCGCCGCGTGGGCGGGCTGGAGGACCATCAACACCATCCGCGACGCCAACCGGCCCGACGAACCGCCAGCAGCGGTGGACCGAGCGCCGAAAATCCCCGGGCAGTGACGAGACCGGCTCGGCGTCGTCGAAGCGGGCGTCGAGCTCGAACCCGAGGAAGTTGGTGGAGAAGTACAGCACCCCGTCTTTGGACAGCAGCGAGCGCGCGCGCTCCACCAGCCAGCGGTGATCGCGCTGCACCTCGAAGCGCCGCCCCATCTTCTTCGACGAGGAGAAGCTCGGAGGGTCCAGCACCATCAGCTCGAACTCGCCGGCCCCTCGACTCTGCTCGGGGTGAACGGCGGCGTCCTCGAGCCACCAGAGCACGTCTGCGCGGATCACCCGGTGCTGGCCGCCCGGCACGAAGCCGTTGAGGCGGAAGTTCCGCTCGGCCCACTCGCAGTAGGTGTTGGAGAGATCGACCGTGGTCGTCTGCGCGGCGCCGCCGGCGAGCGCGTGCACGGTGAAGGCGCCGGTGTACGCGAAGAGGTTCAAGAACCGCTTCCCCTTCGCCTCCTGCCGCACGCGCGCGCGGGTCACCCGGTGATCGAGGAAGAGCCCGGTGTCGAGGTAGTCGGAGAGGTTGCACTCGAAGGTGAGCCCGTGCTCGTGCACGTCGACGAGGGTGGAGGTGGTGCCCAGCCGCTCGTACTGACCGCGACCCCAGGGGCGCTTCTCGTGCGTCTTGGTGAAGATCTTCTGCGGGGGAAGCTCGAGCGCGGCCGCGGTCGCCCGCACCACCTCGGCCCGGGCCTCGTCGATCGAGCCGTCGCGCAGCTGCTTGCGGCGCGGGTATTCCATCACGTGCGCGTACCCGGCGTACCAGTCGACCGCGAAGGGCCACTCCGGCATGTCGAGATCGTAGATGCGGAAGGCGGTGACCTGCTCGCGCTCGGCCCACTTGAAGCGCTGCTTCGCGTTCTTCCGCAGCCGGTTCTCGAAGTCAGACACGAAGCGCTTCGTCGCATAGATCTCCCTCGGGGGAAACGCGCTGATAGGACTCAAGGCATGGTCATCGCGCTCGTCGCAGGTCTGGTGCTCGCCGCCGAGGGGAAGTGGACGCCGCAGCAGGTGCTCCAGCAGGGGCCCGCCTGGGTCAAGCAGCAGGGCTTCGGCTTGCCGCTCGCCAAGCTGTGGGACGAGAAGAGCCAGACCGGGCTGCTCGGGAACGCGGTGCAGTTGCCCGGCTGCTCCGGCAGCTTCGTCTCGAAGGACGGGCTGCTGATCACCAACCACCACTGCGTGATGAGCATCCTGCAGGAGCACTCCACGCCGCAGCAGAACCTCGCGAAGGACGGCTTTTTGGCGAAGACCGCCGCCGACGAGCGCGCCTCGAAGTCCTTCCGCATTCAGGTGCCGCGCCGCTTCCTCGACGTCACCAAGGACGTGCTCGACGCGATGCCGCAAGACCCCGACGACCTGGCGCGCTTCAAGTCCGTCGAGGCGACGCAGAAGAAGCTGGTGGCCGATTGCGAGAAGCAACCCGGCACCCGCTGCACCTTCGCGGTCTTCGACGGGGGCCTCTTCTTCACCCTCACCGAGTTCGCCGAGTTGAGCGACGTGCGGCTGGTCTACGCGCCGCCGGTGGCGGTGGGCGACTTCGGCGGCGAGATCGACAACTGGATGTGGCCTCGCCACACCGGCGACTTCGCCCTGGTGCGCGTGTACCAGGACGGCAAGCCCTACCAGCCGAAGTACTTCTTCCCGCTCTCGACCGAAGGCGTGAAGGAAGGCGACGCGGTGGCGGTCCTCGGGTACCCGGGCACCAGCTATCGCTCGTGGCTGGCAGTGGAGATGGACGAGCGGCAGCAGCGCTATTTCCCCGCGCTGCAGTCGCTGGCTGCCCAGTGGGTCTCCATCATGGAAGAGGAGGGCAAGAGGTCGCCCGACGCGCTCATCGCCACGGCCGACGATCTGCGCGGGCTGCTCAACGCGAGGAAGAACTCCGAGGGGCAGCTGGCAGGCCTCGCTCGCGGGAAGATCGTGGAGAAGCAGCGCGCCGCCGACGAGAGGGTGAAGGCCTTCGCGCAGAAGAAGCCCGAGCTGGCCACGGCCCTCGACGCGCAGGCGGGGCTGGCGAAGCTGATGAACGAGCGCCTGCAGACGTGGGATCGGGACTTCCTCCTCGACCTGGCGGGGCGGGGGGCGCGCGCGCTGGGCTGGCCGTTGTTGCTCGCGCGCAGAAGCGTCGAGGCCCAGCGGCCCGACGTGGAGCGCGAGCCCGGCTTCCAGGAGCGCGATCTCGCGCGTCTGCGCGAGCGGCACGAGCGCGATCAAAAGCGCTACTCACCCCCCGTGGATCAGCGGCTGTTCGTCTCGTGGGTCAAGCGCGCGCTGGCGCTGCCGAAGGATCAGCGCCTCGCCCCCGTCGACGCGCTCTTTGGCGCGCTCAGGGACGACGCCGCGATCGCCAAGAAGGTCCTCGAGCTGCGCGCCGCTTCCAGGGTGTTCGACCTGGAGCAGCGCAAGAAGATGTTCGAGGAGACGCCGGCGCAGCTCCACGCCCGGAAGGACCCGCTGATCGAGCTCGGGCTCGCCCTCGACACCGAGCGTCGGGCGCTGCGAGATCGCCGCGACGCGTTCTCCGGCCGGGTGCTCGCGCTGCGGCCGGCGTGGCGCCGCGCGGTGATCGCCGAAGCCGGCCACCCCCTCGCTCCCGACGCCAACCTGACCCTGCGGGTGAGCTTTGGCCGGGTGAAGGGCTACTCGCCCCGCGACGCGGTGGTGATGCTCCCCCAGACCACCCTGGCAGGCATGATCGCCAAGGACACCGGCCAGGAGCCCTTCGAGGTGCCCCAGCGCGTTCGCGAGGTCTACGCCTCCGGGAAACACGAGCAGGTGCCGGTGAACTTCCTCGCTGACTGCGACACCACCGGGGGCAACTCCGGCAGCCCGATGATCGACGGCCAGGGAAGGCTGGTGGGGGTGAACTTCGATCGCGTCTGGGAGAACGTCGCCAACGACTTTGGCTTCAACCCCGACGTCGCGCGCAACGTGAGCGCCGACGTGCGCTACCTGCTGTGG
>VFKJ01000510.1 GCA_009885595.1 Myxococcales bacterium
CACGAAGCCCGAGACGCCGCCGTTCTTCTCCCCCACGCGCCGCAGCAGCTCGTACATCGCGGGTTGGACGCGGGGCCTGGCCTGGCGGGTGGCGAGCTTCGCCAGCGCGGTGACCAGGTGAGGCGGCGCCCGGGAATCGGTGGGGGTGCTGCCGTGCCCTGCTTCTCCTTCGGCCACCACGCGCACCCAGAGGATGCCCTTCTCCCCGATGGAGATGGCGAAGGTGGTCTGGTTCTCGGTGAGCAGGCCGCGGACACCCATGCCGCCTTCATTGATGACATGGCCGCAGTCGACCTCGCCCCAGAGCGACTCGGTGACGAGCTTCATGCCGCCCTCGGAGACCTCTTCATCGGCGACCGCCAGCAGGATGACGTCGCGGTGCAGCGGCACCTGGTTGCGCGAAAGCCAGCGGAAGGTCTGCAGCTCGAGCGCGCCCAGGCCCTTCATGTCGAGGGCGCCGCGGCCCCAGATCATCCCGTCCACCAGCGCCCCGGAGAGCGGCCCGGTATCCTTTGGCCAGAGCGCGGCCTCCGCGGGCACCACGTCGATGTGTGAGAGCAGGCACAGCGGCTTCTCCCCGGACGGTTTGGTCGCCTTGAGCCGCGCGATGAGCGAGCCCCGGCCCGGCGCGAACTCGTGCACCGTCGCCTGCAGCCCGTCTTTGGCGAGCTCGGCCTTGAGGTACTCCGCGCCCAGCGTCTCGTTGCCCGGCGGGTTCATGGTGTCGAGGCGCAGGTAGCCGCGCAGCACCTCGACCGCTTCGTCACCGGCCTTGGTGAAGTCGATGGCGGCAGCGTACTTCTCCAGACCGGGCGGGGCGGTGTGCAACAGCCGCGGCGCACCGGCGCAGGAGAGCAGGGTGACGCTGAGCACGAGGAGCTGGCGCATGGGCGCGTCGTATACATCTCCCTCTCCCCCGCGGGGGAGAGGGTCGGGGAGAGGGCTTACCAAAGACGTGATACTTCGCTTCCTCCCATGCTGACGGCCGCCCAGCTCGCCGGTGCCTCAGGAGCCGGCCTCGCCGCAGGAGTCCTCTCCGGCTTCTTCGGCGTGGGGGGCAACTTCATCCTGGTGCCGTTGCTCGCGCTCGCGCTGGGCCTCACCCAACACCAGGCGCAGGGCCTCACCCTCGCCGCGCTGCTCCCTCCGCTGGGAGCGCCGGCCGTCTGGCAATACCGCCGCGCCGGCGTGCCGCTGCTGTGGCCGGTGGTGGGCTTTCTGATTCTCGGCTTCCTCCCCGCGATTCCGCTGGGGAGCCTGGTCGCCAACGTGCTCCCCGGGCCGGTGCTGCGAATCGTCTTCGCGGTGCTGCTCTCCGTGGCCGCCGTGCGCACCTGGAGGACCCCGAAGGCCCACGCCGAGCGCCCGCACCTCGCGACCCCGCCCCCGCGCTACGTGCTCTTCAGCCTGGGGGCGGGCTTCGTGGCGGGCTTTGCCTCGGGGCTGCTGGGCATCGGCGGCGCCATCGTGCTCATCCCCATGCTCACCCGCGGGCTGGGCCTGAGTCAGAAGCAGGCCCAGGCCACCAGCCTCGCGATGCTGCTTCCGCCCATCGCGCTGCCGGGCGTGTGGGTCTACGCCCAGGCCCAGGGCGGGCTGCCCTGGGGCTCGCTCCTGCCGGTGGCCTTGGGCTTCGTCGTCGGCTCCTTCGCCGGCGCGAAGCTCAACCACCTGGTGACGCCCGTGCGGCTGACGCGCGGGTTCGGAGTGCTGCTGGGTGTGAGCGCGCTGGTGTTGATCCTCGACGCGCTCAGCCAGCTCACTGCGCGTTGAAGGTGAGGGTGACCTCTCCCGGAGACTCGATGTTGTAGGCCTTCACCACCACGAACGCGGTGATGGCCGCCGCGGTGGTGTTGGGCACGGTGATGGTCTCGGGGTCGCCCGGGAAGCCGTCATCCAGGCAGACCTCGCTGGTGGCCATCGCGCACGTCGGGGTCTTCGCGAAGAGCACCGGGTCGAGCACGCTGCCGACGGGCGTGGCCACCACCGTCAACGTCTGCATCGCGGGAATCGAGACCTCGTAGACCACGTCACCCCCGTCCGAGCTGAGGCCGCAGAGATCCGACGCGATGTCGGCGGTGGCGTCGGTGAGGTCGACGGTGCGGGTGGCGGCGCCAGCGGTGAGCGTCACCATTTCGGGCGCGGAGCACGACTCGTTGGTGGGCGGGGGGCGGGGCGGCTCGAGCGCGAGCGAGATGCCGAAGGCGGTGTCGGTGCCGTCCGAGCCCAGCAGCACGTAGTACGTGCCCGCCGGCAGGTTGTTGACCGTCAGCACCTCGGGGGCGGAGAAGCCCTCGTTGTTCGCGCAGCGGAGATCGGCCGAGCTGTCGCAGGGGCCGCCGCGCAGCGCGAGCACGGCGTCCGCCGAGGTGCCCACGCCCGTGGCGGTCACCACCACGCGCTGGGCCTGGGTGGTGCTGAACTGGAACACCACGTCGCCGCCGCTCGGCGTGCCGCAGCTGAAGGTGTAGTCGCCGGTCGCGGCCGCGAGGTCGACCATCAGGCTGGCCGCGGGCGTGAGCGGGGTGGGGGAGACGCAGGTGTCGTTGCCCGGCAACGGCGTGGCCGGCAGCAGCGTCACCTCGAGCGTGAAGTCACCCGGGGTGGAGCCAGCCCCATCGACCACCACGAAGTAGGTCCCCGCGGGCACGCTGCGCGCGGTGAACGTGCCGGTGGACCCGGTGGCGCAGCCGCGCTGGTTCATCACTCCGCTCGCGCCGCAGGTGTTGGTGATCGCCACCGCTGGGAAGAGGTTCGAGGTCGTCGGCACGCCCATCAGCACCCTGACGTCCTGCGGCTGCGTGAGGGTGAAGCTGTAGAACACCTCGGGCTGGCGCGCCGACGCGGAGCTGCAGGTCAGCGGAGCCCCCGCGGTGTCGTTGAACGCGCCCGTGGTGGTGCCCGTCACGCTCGCTACGTTGCTGGTGAAGGTGAGCGCCTGCGCCTGGCCGCAGCTGTCGTTGGGCGGCCCGGGCAGGGGCTCGGTCAGCTCGAACTGCACGTCGTAGGTGCCATCGTCGAGGTTGTCGGAGGCGTAGTTCTCGAGCAGCACGTACCAGGTGCCCGCGGGCACCCGATCGAGCGAGAGCACCTCGGCCTGCGTGGTGGCGTCGATGCACGCGGCCTGCGCGAGGCGCAAGCAGGGCGAGGTCATCAGCGAGAGGACCGCGTCCTGGCTCTTGCCCGAGGTGTCGGTGGCGGTGACCACGAGCCCCTTCGGCTCGGTGAGGGTGACCTCGAAGATGACGTCGTTGCTCGAGCCGTTGCTGCTGTTGCAGTCGGCCTTGTACTGGTTCGACGCCGCGGCGAGATCGACCGTGAGGGTCGTCGTGCTCGCCAGCCCGCCGTCGGCCGACACGCCGCCGTCGAACAGCACGGGGATGGCGTAGGTGCAGATGTCGCCGGGCACGAAGGTCCCGCCGTCGTCGAACGGGTCGACCGGGGGGCCGGCATCGAAGCCCGCGTCCGTGGTGCCGCCGCCGCCGCCCGTCACGCTGCCGCCACCACCACCGCCTCCGCCACCACCCGTCCCGCCACCGCCCCCGGAGGTGCCGATGAGCTCGCAGGTGTTGGTGTTGGTGTTGCACACGCTCCCCGCGCTGCAGCCGGTTTCCTTGCAGCCCTTCTTCGGGGCAGGACAGGCGGCGAACAACGCGAGGGGAACGGAGAGGAGGAGGAGGCGTTTCATGGTGACTCCGGGCGGCCCTGAGTGAGGGGGCGGACCCTAGCGACTCGACTCGGGTCGATCCATGATTCACGGCCATGGCCTCCCGCGTGCTCCGTAAGCCGAAGAAGGTGGTGAAGGTTCGTTCGCAGGCGCGGCGGCGCGGGCTGGAAGAGCTCGGCTACGGCTTCTTCCGCTTCTTCATCTACGGGCTCTTCGGCGTCGCGCTGGAGATCGTCTTCTACAACCTGGTGC
>VFKJ01000354.1 GCA_009885595.1 Myxococcales bacterium
CGATCTCCACCAGCGCCTCGCCGTTCCACACCGCGAAGGTGTAGTCGGACAGCACGCCCGCGCGCTTGCCGTGACCGCGCTCCGCCCGGGTGATCACCACGTCGAGGGTGGCGAAGGCGCGCTTGACCTTGCGCCAGGCGCTCCCGCGGCGCCCTGCCTCGTAGAGGGCATCGACGCGCTTGAGCACCAGCCCTTCGTTGCCCCGCGCGCGCGCGGCGGTGAAGGCGTCGTCGAGCTGCGCTTCCACGTCGACGTGGGGCTTGAAGGTCTGCACCGGGTTGACGCGAAGGGGCAGCGCCTCGAGGTGCCTTCGCCGCTCGGTCCAGGGCTGATCGAGCAGCACCTCTCCGTCGAACAGCACGTCGTACGCGACGAACGCGACCGGGGTGGCGGCCATCACCGCCCCGCCGGGAGCCTCGCGGTTGAGCCGCGGCTGCAAGGCCTGGAAGGGGCGGGCCTGGCCATCGGGCCGCACCGCGATCACCTCTCCGTCGATCACCGCGGGCCGGGACAGCTGCTTGAGCTGGGCGACGATCTCCGGGAACTGCGCCGTGACCTCGTCCTGCCCGCGCGCGAAGAGCCGCACGTTTCCGTCCCAGACATGGGCCTGGGTGCGCACGCCGTCGAGCTTGTCTTCGAAGATGGTGAGCGCGGGATCGATCGGCTCCTTCACCGTCTCGCTCGGCGTCGCGAGCATGAAGGCCACCACGGTCCCGGGGATCACGTCGGCGTGCGCGAGCCGCTTGTCGTACGCGAGCAGCGCCAGCGCGCCGGGATCCGAGGTGAGGGCCGAGGCGCGGCGGAGCTCTCCCAGGGCGGCGCCGAACGCCTCGGCCAGCGCTTCCTCGAAGAGGCTGAGCTGAACGCCGATGCGCAGCTCTCCTAAGATCGCCTTCACCAGGTAGCGCGCTTCCCACGGGGCGGCGCGGCTCAACAGCTCACCCAGCAGTCTCTGCTTCTCGTCGCGCTTCGCGGTGGCGATGCGCTCGAAGTACCCCGGCACTTCGAGCAGGGGCAGGTGACGCTCGCCCGCGGGCAGCAACACCTCGAGCGCGTCTCCGAAGTCACCCAGCTCGCGGCTCTTGAGCGCCACCACCCCCAGCGGCTGCTTGCTCGCCTCCGCGGCCGCCGCGGTGAGCGCCGCCCAACCGACGCCCAGGGTCCGGGTGTCCCCCACCGGGAGCACCCGCCCGAGGATCAGCCGGCAGGCGATGGCCAGCTCTTCCCGCGAGAGCACGCGCAGCAGGCCCGACAGATGGCCTACCTTGGCCTTCCTCGAGCGAGTCGCCTTCACCGCGTCGAGTGCGTGCACCAGCCTCTGCATGGAAAGACCATACGCTCCGTCAGCGGAGCTTTTCTAACGACCGGTGATCGGGGGCTGGAAAGGACGGGCAGGGTGGTAGAAACGCGCGCGATGAATCACCTGCGATTCAACCTGAACGGCGAGTGGATCGAAGAGCGCGACGTCAGCCCCACCACGACCTTGCTGCGGTACCTGCGAGATCGCCTTGGGATGACCGGCACCAAGGAAGGCTGCGCCGAAGGGGACTGTGGCGCCTGCACCGTGGCCATCGCCGAGCGCGGCGGCGATGGAAAGCCGGTGTGGCGCGCGGTGAACTCGTGCCTGCTCTTGCTGCCGATGGTGCAGGGCAAGCACGTGCTCACGGTCGAGGCGCTCAAGGCCGAGGGGGCCGAGGGCTACCACCCCGCGCAGGTGGCGATGGCCAGGGCGCTGGGCAGCCAGTGCGGCTACTGCACGCCGGGCATCGTGATGACGATGTTCGAGGCGACCTACCGGGCCGATCTCGACGCGCCGTGGAAGCTCGATGATCAGCTCTGCGGCAACCTCTGCCGCTGCACCGGCTACCGGCCCATTCGCGAGGCCGCCGAAGAGGTCGCCGGTTCCTGCCCCAACGATCGTTTCGCCGAGGAGCTCAAGCAGGCCGCGCCAGAGTCGATCGCCCTCGACTACGAGGCGAAGGGCCAGCGCTACGTCACCCCCACCAGCTTCGAGGCCCTCTGGCGCGAGCTCGACGCGCACCCCGACGCGCGCCTGGTCGGCGGCGGCACCGACCTCTCCCTCGAGGTCACCAAGAAGTTCACGGTGCTGCCGAAGCTGGTGTCGCTGGAAGGGATCACCGAGCTCAAGGCGCTCACCGAGCTCGACGGCGGCTTCCGCCTCGGCACCGGCGCGACGATCTCCGAGCTCGAGGCGTTCTGCCAGGAGCGGCTCCCCTCGGTGCACCGCATGGTGCGTTACTTCGGGGCGCGGCAGATCAAGCACCGCGGCACCCTGGGCGGAAATCTCTGTACGGCCTCGCCCATCGGCGACCTGGCGCCGGTGCTGCTGAGCCTCGGGGCGACCGCGATCATCCGCGGGCGTGCGGGCGAACGCCGGGTGCCGCTCGACGAGTTCTTCGTGGGGTACCGCAAGACCGCGCTGGCGCCGAAGGAAGTGCTCGGCGCGATCGAGGTGCCGCGGGTGCCGTCGTCGGCGCGCGCGATCTCCTACAAGGTCTCCAAGCGGCGCGAGCTCGACATCAGCACCGTCTCCGCCGCGTTCTTCGTCGACACCGACGCCGCGGGGAAGGTGATCGAGGCGCGGCTGGCGTACGGCGGCATGGCGGCCACTCCGAAGCGCGCGAGCAGGGCCGAGGCCGCGCTGGTGGGCCAGCCCTGGAGCGAGGCCACCGTCGAGCTGGCGGCGAAGGCGCTCGCGACTGACTTCACCCCGATGTCCGATCACCGCGGCAGCGCGGCCTATCGCTCGCTGGTCGCCGCGAACCTGCTCAGGGGCTTCTTCGACGAGACCCGTGAGGTCAGACAACCCGCGCTCGCAGGTCAGCACGCCGCCACCGTGCAGCGCGGCGAGGAGGTGCCCCGTGGCTGAGCCGGTGACCCAGAAGCAGGGCAGGCCCGCGGCGCGTGAGCCCGAAGGTCCCGTGACCCCGCTGCACCAGCCCCTGCTCCACGAGAGCGGGCTGCGGCACACCAGCGGAGAGGCGAAGTACGTCGACGACTTCCCCGCGCCCGCGGGAATGCTGGTCGCGCAGATCGTCGCCTCCCCTCACGCGCGCGGCCGGGTTCGAAAGGTCGACACCACCAAGGCCATGCAGGTGCCCGGCGTGCACGCGGTGCTGACGGCGCGCGACATCGCCGGAGAGAACAACGTCGGCCCGGTGGTGCACGACGAAGAGCTGCTCGCCAGCCAGGAAGTGCACTTCCTCGGGCAGGCGCTGGCGCTGGTGGTGGGTGACAGCTACGAGGCCTGCCGCGCGGGCGTGGCCGCGGTGGTGGTCGAGCTCGAGGCACTGCCTGCGATCGTCACGCTCGAAGACGCGATCACCAAGCAGAGCTGGCTCTCGGAGCAGCACCTGATGCAGCGCGGTGACGCCGCCGCGGCGCTCGCCACCGCCGAGGTCCGCTTCCAGGGCGAGGTGCGCACCGGCGGGCAGGATCACTTCTACCTCGAGACCCAGGTCACCCTGGCGGTGCCGGAAGAGGGCAGCGCGCTCAAGCTCTACTGCTCGACCCAGCACCCCAGCGAGGTGCAGGCGCTGGTGGCGCACGTGCTGGGTTGGCAGCGCCATCAGCTGGTGGTCGAGGTGCCGCGCATGGGCGGTGGCTTCGGCGGCAAGGAGACCCAGGCCGCGAACTACGCCGCGCTCGCCTCGCTGGCCGCCCTGAAGACCGGCCGGCCGGTGAAGGTCTGGCTCAACCGCGATCAGGACATGATGTGGACGGGCAAGCGCCACCCGTTCCTCACCCGCTTCGACGTCGGCTTCACCAACGACGGCACCCTGGTCGCCCTCGACGCGCAGCTCTTCAGCGACGGCGGCTTCAGCTCGGACTTGAGCCGGGCGATCCTCGATCGCGCGCTCTTCCACGCCGACAACGGCTACTTCCTGCCGCACGTGCGCCTCACCGGCCGGGTGGCGAAGACGAACCTGCCCTCGAACACCGCGTTTCGCGGCTTCGGCGGGCCGCAGGGCATGGCGGTGATGGAAGAGCTGATGAGCCGCTTCTGCGAGCGCACCGGGCTCGACCCCGTCGAGGTGCGCCGGAAGAACTTCTACGGCGCCGCCCCGCGCAACCTCACCCCCTTCTGGCAGGAGGTGAAGGACAACCGCCTGCCGCGCATCTTCGACGAGCTGCTCGCGTCCTCGAAGTACTCGCAGCGCAAGGCCGAGGTGGCCGCCTTCAACGCGAAGCACCCGCGCGTGAAGCGGGGCCTCGCCCTCACGCCGGTGAAGTTCGGCATCAGCTTCACCACTTCGTTCCTGAACCAGGCCGGCGCCCTGGTGGTGCTCTACGGCGACGGCAGCCTTCAGCTCAACCACGGCGGCACCGAGATGGGGCAGGGCCTGCACACCAAGATGCTCGCGATCTGCGCGCACGAGCTGGGCGTGCCGCCCTCGAGCGTGCGGGTGATGAACACCGCCACCGACAAGGTGCCCAACACCTCGGCCACCGCGGCCTCCAGCGGCTCCGACTTGAACGGCCAGGCGGTGAAGCAGGCGTGCGAAGTCTTGCGCGAGCGGCTGCGGCCGGTGGCGGCGCGCCTGCTGGGCGTACCTTCCGAGAGCGCCAAGGACATTCTGTTCGCGGGCGGCAGGGTATTCCTCGCGTCGCGGCCCGAGCTGGCGTTGCCGTTCGAGAAGGTGACCGGAGAGGCGTACCTCTCGCAGGTCTCGATGTCGGCGACCGGCTTCTACAAGACGCCCGACATCACCTTCGATCGCGCTACCGGGCGGGGAAAGCCGTTTCACTACTTCGCCTACGGGGCGGCGGTCAGCGAGGTGGAGTTGTCAGGCCTCACCGGCGAGCACCGGCTGCGGCGGGTGGACATTCTGCAGGACGTCGGCAGCTCGTTGGTGCCCACCATCGATCGCGGCCAGGTCGAGGGCGGCTTCATTCAGGGCGTGGGGTGGCTCACCTGCGAGGAAGTGCGCTTCGACGAGAAGGGATACCTGCGCACGCACAGCCCCGACACCTACAAGATCCCCGCGTTCGGAGACGCACCGCTCGAGTTCCACGTGGCGCTGCTGCAGAACGCTGCGCAGAGCGACGTCATCCACGGGAGCAAGGCGGTGGGTGAGCCGCCGCTGATGCTGGCGTTGTCGGTGGTGGCCGCGCTGCGTGACGCGGTCGCGGCGTTTGGGCCGAAGGGCAGAGAAGTGCAACTGCCGATGCCTTGTACGCCCGAGGCGTTGTTGTTCTCGGTGGAGAAGCAGAAGGGTTAGCCCTCTCCCCGACCTCCTGAGCGAAGTCGAAGGGTCCCCCGCGGGGGAGAGGGAGTCAGGCGCCCAGGGCCGCGAGCAGCTTCATGGTGAGCCAGGCGAGCCCCGCCGAGAA
>VFKJ01000538.1 GCA_009885595.1 Myxococcales bacterium
CGCCTGCCCAAGCCTGCCCCGAGCGAGGCCGCTCCGGCTGAGGCCGCTCCCGCCGAGACCGCTCCCGCCGAGACCGAAGCCGCTCCTGCCGAAGTCGCTGCTCCCGCGGAGGGCGCTGCTCCCGCAGAGGGCGCTGCCCCCGTCGAGGGTGCTCCTGCCGTCGAGGGTGCTCCTGCCGTCGAGGCGGCCGCTCCGGCGGCTCCTGCGGCGCCCGCGGTGGACCCGAAGATCGCGGCGTGGACCGAGAACCAGTTCACCGTCGGCCTCATCTGGTCGTCGATGAACGAGACCGACCGCGCGAAGGCGGCCTTCGAGAACGCGGGCCGGCAGCCCAGCGAGGCCGACCTCGCCGTGCCCGCCCACACCGAGCGTCCGCCCGAGGCGGCGCGGGGTGATCGCCCCGGGAGCGGTCCCCGGCAGGCGCGCGGTGATCGCCCCGATCGCGGCCCCCGCCCCGATCGTCCCGAGCGTCCGGCCCGCTCGTCGGCACGGCCCGAGCTGTTCGTCTCCAGCGGCGATTGGCAAGCCGACGTGAAGAAGCTCGAGGAGATGGGCCGCACCCGCGACGCCGCCCGCGTTCACGAGAAGAACAAGTCGCACGCCGACGCCCAGCGCCTCTACGAGGCGGGCGGGGACACCAAGTCGGCCCTGCGCAACGCCGCCCTGGGCAAGCTCGACGAGGCCTTCACCCGCCTCTCCGCCAAGCTCAAGCCCGAGGAGATCATCGAGGCGCTCGAGCGCGCCGAGGCGTGGGAGAAGCTGATGGAGTTCCACGTCGCCCGCTCCGACTTCGACTCGATCGCCAAGCTCTACGAGCGCGCGACGCAGTTCGACCAGGCCGGGCTCGCCTGGGAGCGCGCCGGCAAGCTCTCGCTGGCCCGCAAGGCCTACGAGCGCGCCCGCGACGCGGGCTCCGCGCACCGCGTGCGCGATTTGGAGGTGGTGAAGTTGATCGAGCGCGGCGACCGCCTCGGCGCGGCCACCCTGCAGGTCTCTGGCGGCAAGAAGGCCGAGGCCCTCGAGACGCTCAAGCCGCTGCCGGGCCCCAAGGCGTTCCACTTCATGCAGAAGCTCAAGCTCACCGCCGAGGCCGACGCGTTCGCGAAGGCCGAGCTGGCGAAGGCCGAGGCCGAGAACAACCCCGTGCAGCGCGCGCGCTGGCTGGAGCTGCTGGGCCGCCTGCCCGAGGCCGCCGAGGTGTACCTGGCCGCCGATCGCAAGGACAAGGCCGCCTTCGTGTTCGAGGCGCTGGGCGAGCTGAAGAAGGCCGCCGAGCTGCTCGAGGCCGCAGGTCAGCTGGACAAGGCCCAGGCGCTCTTCACCAAGCAGGGCGACACCGCCAACGCCGAGCGCGTCAAGGCGCTGCCCCGGCCCGAGCCCAAGCCCAGGGCCGCCGGGGCCACCGAAGAGGGGGAGGGCGAGGAGCACGCGATGCCTCCGCCCGACGCGACCCCCTCGAACGGGGCGATTCCCGGCGCAAACGCCTGAGAAAACTTCGTCATCCACGGGGGAGCGGGGGGTAGAGTCCCGCCCGCTCCCACATGTCGAACACTCCCGAGAAGCCGTTTGGCGAGGTTGAAGCCAGCCTCGAAAAGACCGGCCGCGTCGACGAGCTCATCAAGCTGTACGAGTCCCGTTCGCGTGAGGTCCCGAAGGCAGAAGAAGCCGCGCACCTGTTGTGCCGCGCGGCCGACTTGTGCCGCGAGAAGCTGAAGAACCCCGTGCGGGCGGAGGAGCTGTTCCGCCGCGCGCTCGTCTACTCGCCCAACGCGCGCGAGGCCCTCGAGGGCCTGCGCGGCATCTACGAGGGCCGCAACGACGCCGCCGCCCTGGGCGAGGTGCTCGAGCGCCTGGCGCTGGTGCAGCCCGGGCCCGCCGCGGCCGCGATCTACCTGCGGGCCGGCGAGCTCTACGAGACCAAGCTGCTGCGGCGCGATCGCGCGGTGCTCTGCTACCAGCTCGCGACGCGGGCCGCCCCTCAGGAGCGGCTGGCGTACCAGAAGGCGCGCAAGCTGCTGCTGTCGGAAGGCCGGCACGCCTCGGGCTTCGATTCGCTCGAGCGCGAGCGGGCGGCCCTGGGTGATCGCGAGCTGCTCGAGGAGTACTTGAGCTTCGCCGAGTCGCTGGTGGGCTTCCCCCAGGAGCACGGGCTGGCCACCAAGGCGCTGGTGCGCGCGCTGGCCGTCGACGGCAAGAGCCCGCGGGCCGCCGTGGTCCAGAAGGAGCTCACCAAGCTCGAGTACATCTGGCGCGACAAGGTCAAGCAGCTCAAGACCCAGTCGCTCGAGGAACGTGATCGCCGGGTGGCCGCGCGCATGTCGCTGCAGGTCGCGCGGCTCTACGCGTTCTACGAGCCGGGCGCGGTCGACAAGGTGAAGGAAGCGATCGAGCGCTGCTTCGCGCTGTGGCCCGCGATGCCCGACGCGCTCGATCTGCTCGAGCAGGTCGCCACCAAGGCCGGCGACGTGCGGGTGGCCCTCACGGTGTTCTCCAAGCTCGCCGGCGACAGCCGCGACAAGCAGGCGAAGGTCGATCTGCAGCTGCGCATCGGCCAGGTGCTGCTCTCGAAGCTCGACGATCAGAAGGGCGCGGCCGACGCCTTCGAAGAAGCGACCAAGCTCGACCCCTCGCGGCCCGACGCCGCCGAGCTCGCCAGCGAAGCGCTGATCGCGGTCGGCAAGCTGACCCAGGGCATGGAGGTGCTCGAGAAGCACCTCGTCACCCTGAAGGACAAGCGGGCCCAGGTGGCGCTCCGGCTCAACCTCGCCGACCTCACCCAGAAGCTGCTCAAGGATCTCCCGGCCTCGCGCGCTCACGTCGAGGCGGCCCAGAAGGCCGATCCCAACAACGCGCAGGTCGCCTTCCGCCTGGTGGGGCTCTACGCCGACGACGGCAACCTGGACGGGCTGTGGCCGCTGCTGGAGATCGCGGCGTCCGCGCCCCGGCCGATCACCGATCGCGTCTCGCTGTGCGAGCTGGTGGCGCTGCTGTGCGAAGAGAAGGACGACTGGAAGAAGGCCTTCCACGCGCTGTCCCTGGCGCTCCCGCTCGATCCGGCGCGGGGGCCGCTGCTCAAGTCGTTGGTCGAGGCGGCCCAGAAGGCCGGGGCGCAGCCGCAGCTCGCCCTCGCCCTGAGGCGCTCGGCCCAGGTCGCTCCCGCCGAGGCGCAGGCCTCGTTGTGGCGGGCGTTGGGGCAGGTGTTGCAGTCGCTCGGCCGTCCCGCCGAGGCGCAGGAGGCCTGGCTCGAGGTGCAGAAGCGGCACGTCGACGACGCCGAAGCCACCCAGGCGCTCTCGGCGATGCGCAAGGCGCTGGCCGAGGAACCGCAGGACCCCCGCTCGAAGCTCGAGGCGGAGGCGCGCAAGCTCGAGGCCTCGGCTGCCGACCCGGCCTCGGCCGCGGCCGTCTACCGGAAGATCCTCGAGCTCGATCCCGACAGCGTGCAGACGCTCAAGAAGCTGGGCGCCGCCGGGGCGAACTTAGGGCTGTGGGAAGAGGTCGCGGTGGTCGCCGAGCGGCTGCTCGCGCTGGCGCACTCGCCCGACGAGCGGCAGGAATGGCGCGCCCGCCTGGCGCAGCTCTACGCGGAGCGGCTCAACCGCCGCGAAGACGCGGTGAAGCTGTACCTGAACCTGCTCGACGAGGGGAACCACAGCGCCGCGGTCGTCGGCGGCCTGGAACGGCTCGCCTCGCAGGGCGAGCGCCAGGGCGACATCTCTCGCGCGCTCGCGCCCGTGTACGCCAAGGCCGGCGACTACCAGCGCCAGGTGGCCTCGCTGCTGGTGCAGCTGTCTTCCGTGCAGGACCGCGAAGAGCAGAAGAGCCTGCTCACGCTGCTGGCACAGACCACCGAGAAGCGGCTGATCGACGAGCGCGCGGCCTTCGACTTGCGCCTGCGCGGCCTCGCCCTCGACCCCGCCGACACCGCCTTCCGCGCCGAGGCGCTGCGCCTGGGCCACGCGCTCAAGGCCGAGCAGGAGCTCTCCCGCACCTTCACCGAGCTGGCGATCAGGTCGGAAGACGCCGCCTTGTCGGTCTCGCTCCTGCTGGAAGCGTCCGAGCTCGCCGAAGAGGTGGGCGCGATCGACGAGGCCGCCACCACGCTCAAGCGCGGCCTGGAGAAGTCCGTCGATCAGCCCGAGCTGCTCTTGCGGTTGTCCGAGCTGTACCTGATGGCCAGGCGGTGGTCGGAGTGCGACCAGGTGCTGCGCCGCCGGCTCACCCTGGCCACCACGCCCGAAGAGAAGATCGCGCTGGGCCTGCAGCTCACGCAGGTCAATTCTGAGCTCGATCGGCCGCGCGAGGCGGCCGGCGCGCTGGCCGAGGCCATCAAGGCGGGTGCCCCCGAGGCCGATCACCTTCCGCGGCTGGGTCAGCTGCTGGAGCAGGGTGGGCAGCTGCGCGAGCTCACCGAGGTGCAGTCGCGGCTGATCGCGCTCTACGAGCAGGCCGGCGAGCGGGAGAAGGCCTCGGCGTTGTCGATGGCCCGCGCGCGCCTGCTGGAGACGGCGCTGGGCGACAAGCCCGAGGCGATCCGCCGGTACGGCGAGGTGCTCGCGCAGAGGCCCTCTGACGCCGACGCGCTGGCGGCGTTGGAGAACCTGCTGACCGATCCCGATCACAGGGAAGCGGCGGCCCGGGCGCTGCTGCCCGCCTACGAGGCGGCGAAGGACCACCGCAAGCAGGTGGGCGTGCTCGCCCTCATCGCCGAGACGGCCAAAGACTCGCTCGAGCGGCTCACCGCCCTCAAGCGCGCGGCCGAGCTGCACACCGTGCACCTCCGCCAGCCGGAGCAGGCCTTCGCTTCCC
>VFKJ01000842.1 GCA_009885595.1 Myxococcales bacterium
GGCGAGGGCGCGCTGCTCGGCCAGGTGCCGGCCGATTCAGGCGATGTCCTGCTGGTGGCCTTCACCGAAGATTCGTTGCTGGTGGTCGGCAGCGATCGCGTCGCCCATCACCTTCACCCGTAGACAGGGCAGGGCCCAGAAGAGGGGTCTTTACGACGCAGCCAGTCACGCAAGCCGTCACGGGGCTCGTTAGGGTTCGGTGAGTATGGACGCCCCCAAGCGGATCCTCGTCATCGACGATTCTGAAGACGTGCGAGTCCTCGTGCAGCGTCAGCTCAAGCACCTCGGGTACGACGCCACTGGAGCGGGCAATGGCGTCGAGGGACTCGAGGCCGTCTCTCAACATCCACCCGATCTGGTGGTGTGCGATCTGCGCATGCCCAACCTCGACGGGCTGGGCGTGCTCTCGGTCTTGCGCGAGCGCTACCCGCTGCTCCCGGTGGTGGTGATGTCGGGTGAAGGGCTGCTCAACGACGCCGTGAGCGCGCTGCGCCTGGGCGCGTGGGACTACATCGCCAAGCCCATCGCCGGCATGGCGGTGCTGCAGCTCGCGGTGAGCAAGGCGCTCGAGAAGGCCGAGCTCATCAGGGAGAACCAGCGGCAGCGCGAGAAGCTCGAGGCGGTCTATCGCGAGCTGGCCGACGATCAGGAAGCGGGCCGCCGGTTGCAGCTGGGCCTGCTGCCCGAGAACGGGCGCAAGCTGGGCTCCTTCACCCTCACGCGCGAGCTGCTGCCCTCGTCGTATTTGAGCGGCGACTTCCTCGACACCTTCGTCCTCGACTCCCGGCGCTGGGGCTTCTACCTCGCCGACGTCGCCGGCCACGGCCTGCCCTCGGCGCTGGTGACGGTGATGCTGCGCACCCTGGTCGATCGCCAGGTGCTCTCCGCGCACAACACCGACGCCGGCATCCTCGCGCCCTCGCGCTTCTTGAAGGAACTCAACCTCGCGCTGCTGCGCCAGGGGCACGAGAAGCACGTGGCGCTGTTCTACGGGCTGGTCGACGAAGAGCGGCAGCAGCTGCGCTGCGCGAACGCCGGCTGTTTCCCCTGGCCGGTGCTGGTGCGCTCCGATCACGCGCTCGCGCTCGAGCTGCCCGGCATGCCCCTGGGCCTGATGAGCACCGCCGATTACGAAGAGCGCACCTACGAGCTGACCGCCGACACCACCCTCGTCGCCTGCACCGACGGCATGTTCGAGGTGATGGGCGGCAAGACGATCGACGAGAAGAACCAGCGCATCGCCGAGGCGGCGCGCCACGCGAACACCGCGCTGGACTTCGTACGCGCGCTCGATGATGGGAAGACCGCGGTTCGGCCCGACGACGTCGCCGTGCTGATGGTGAAACGGGGTAAGGCGCATGCGCTACGGACATCGTGACCAGCTCTCCTGGCTCTCCTTCGAGGAGGCCATTCGCTACACCGAGTGCCGCCAGCTCAAGGCGTTCCTCGACCAGGTGGTGATCCCCGAGATGGGTGACACCATGGTGATCGACCTGCGCGACGTGCCCAGCATCGACAGCACGGGCCTGGGCCTGCTCGCGTCGATCGGCCGCCACAGCCTGGAGCACTTCAGCCGGCGCGCCGTCATCCTCTGTCCCGAGGGGCAGGTGGCGCAGTGCCTGCGGGCGATGCAGTTCGACAAGCTCTTCACCCTCACCAACGTGCTCGACGTGCCCCAGGAGCTGCCGCTGACCCCGGTGCAGCCGCCCCAGAAGGTGGGCGAGCCGATGGCCGCGGTGATGCTCAACGCCCACAAGGCACTCTCCGACCTCGATGAGCAGAACAAGAGCCGCTTCCACGACGTGGTCGAGGTGCTGGAGCAGGCGGTCAAGAAGCAGCGCAGCTGACGCGGCCTACTTGAGCCCGGCGTAGAGGCTGGCGGTCAGGCGGGCCGAGCGGTTCCAGGAGAACGTGGCCGCGCGCGCGCGCGCCTTCTGCGACCAGCGCTCGCGTTCCGCCGCGTCGGTGAGCCAGCGCGAGAGCAAGTGCGCCAGCCCGTCGACGTCGTCGGGAGCGACCTGCGCGGCGCCCTCTGCGCAGATCTCGGGGAGCGAGCCCGCGTTCGAGACGATGGTGGGCACGCCCAGCCGCATGGCCTCGAGCGGTGGAAGCCCGAAGCCTTCGTAGCGGGAAGGAAAGACGAACACGCCCGCCCGCTTCATCAGCGCGTAGAAGACCGGGTCCGCCAGGTAGCCCAGGGGCCGCACGTCGACGCCGCGCTCGCGCACGCGCCGGAGTTCCTGCTCGATGCGGGCGGCGCCGAACCAGCGCTGACCGGCGAGCACCAGGGTGACGCGCTGGCCACCGAGGTGAAGTTGCTCGACGGCGCGCAGCACCAGCTCGACGTTCTTCCGCGCGTCGAGCGCGCCCGCGTAGAGCACCCACGGCTGCTCGAGGCCCAGCGCTTCGAGCCACTTCACCGTGGTGGGGTCAGGCGGCGCCACCCGCTCGACGTGATCGACGCCGTGGTGGACGACGTGCAGCTTTCGGGGATCGACCGAGAAGCGCTCCAGCACGCTCTTGCGCGCGACCTCGCTCACGCAGATCACCTGGTGCGCCACCTCGAGGCTGCGCGCGAGCCACAAGCGGAACTGCCAGCGGAAGCGCGCCGAGACCGTCTCGGGCAACAGCAGCGGCACCAGGTCGTGCACCGTCAGCACGTACGGCACGCCGCGGGTGCGCTGCAGCGGCAGGTTGAAGTTCGAGACCGCGTGGTAGAGCGAGGGGCTGCGCGCCTGCAGCCAGGAAGGCAGGTGGCCCAGCGTCCACGCGGTGCGGTTCAGGTGGCCGCGGGGCGCCTCGCCGCTGTGACGCGCTCCCCAGCGCTGCACCTCGAGGCCGCTCTCGCCCAGGGCCCGGTAGAGCTCGCGGGTGTACAGCCCGATGCCGGTGATGGGCTCATCCCAGAGGGTGGCGTCGAAGGCGACAGGGGACACGGCCTCGCGGCTCGTACACCGCCGCTACTTCACGCGGAAGCGCTGCTTGGCCCACCGGCAGCTCGCGTACGCGGCCAAGAAGTCCGTGGAGGTGAGCGGTGAATCGGCGCGCGAAAAGCCGGCGCAGAGCACGAACAGCAGGGAGGCGGCGCGGGTGAGCATGGGTGGGAGCAATACTTACCTGCCCCTCCGTTGCAATGACCAGCCGAGCCTCGCTAGGGATCCGCCCCCTATGACGCGTTTCCTCGTTCAGCATCAGGGCGGCAGCGATGAGTCGTTCGACGTCGACTACGCCTCGAACCTCTCGCCTGGTGGGCTGTTCATCAGCACCGCCAAGCCGCTGGCGCCGAGGTCGACGCTGCACGTGCAGTTCGCTCCGAAGAAAGACGCGCAGCTGGTGAGCGCGTTTTGCCAGGTGATGGACGTGACGGCCGAGGGCGTGAGCGCGCAGTTCGTCTCGCTCGATCCCGAAGCCCAGCGGCTGATCGCCTCGGCGCTGGCCTAGCTGTCTCCCTCTCCCCCCGCGGGGGAGAGGGTCGGGGAGAGGGGAAGACCTCCTCGCTGTTTCGGAAAATCCACCGCCGACGCTGCGTGGTTTGAGTTACAGCCGCGCGCGTGGCGCAGGTTCACCAGCTCATTCCCTGTTTCACGCCGGGCGACGCCATGGGCCAGGCGGCGATCGCCTGGCAGCGCGTGCTGCGTCACCTCGGTCACGAGGGCCAAGTCTACGCCGACGAGGTCGCGCCGGCGTGGCGCTCGCTGGTGCGGCCGGCGACCGAGCTGAAGCCGCGCGCCGACGACTTCGTGCTGTACCACCACGGCATCGCCTCTCCGCTGGCGGGGCGGGTGATGCTGCTGCCCTGCCGAAAGGGCGTGGTGTTCCACAACATCACGCCCGCGCGCTTCTACGTGGGCAAGCGCCTGGAAGAAGCGCTGGTGTCGGGGCGCGCGCAGCTGGCGGCGATGGCGGACTTCGTGGACGTGTCGATCGGCGTCTCCCAGTTCAACGCGCGTGAGCTCGAGGTCGCGGGCCATCGCGAGGTGAAGGTGGTGCCGCTCTTCGTCGAGCCCGAGCGCTTCACGGCGCGCAGCATGGATCCGAAGCTCTCCGCGCGCCTCGCGAAGGCCGGCCGTCCGCGGGTGGTGTCCGTGAGCCGGGTGGTGCCGCACAAGCGCATGGAGGATCTGATCTCCCTCCACGCCGAGCTTCGGCAGATCGCCCCGGGCGCCGAGCTGTGGGTGGTGGGCGGCTTCGCGGCGGGCAACGAAGACTTCAAGGCGCTCAAGCAGAAGGCCGATCGCCTCGGCGGGGTGACGTTCCTCGGGCGCGTGAGCCACGCCGAGCTGGTGGCCGCCTACCGCAGCGCCGACGTCTTCGTCTCGATGTCGGAGCACGAAGGCTTTGGCGTTCCCCTCGCGGAGGCGATGGCCGCCGACGTGCCGGTGCTCGCGTTCGGCGCCGCCGCGGTGCCCGAGACGATGGGCGGGCGCGGGATCGTGTTCGACGAGAAGCACTTCGCCGCGCTCGCGGAGCTGGTGCAGCTGGTGAGCACCGACGCCGAGCTGCGCGCGAGCTTGATCGCCGGGCAGCGGGAGCGTGTCGCCGAGCTCTCGTTCTCTTCCACCCGTGACGCGCTCGCGCGCTGTCTGCCTTCGCCTGCGAAGCGCGTGAAGAAGACCGCTCGTCCCCGGGTGGCGATGGTGGTGCAGCGCTTCGGTGAAGAGCTCACCGGGGGCGCGGAGTCCCTCGCCCGCCAGGTGGCGCTGCGCCTCGCCCCGCACGTGAAGCTCGAGGTGCTCACCACCTGCGCCGTCGATCACCTCACCTGGAAAAACGAGCTGCCCGAGGGCGAAGCGCGCGACGGGCCGCTCACCGTGTACCGCTTCCCCGTGCGACGGCCCCGCCGGCTGCGCGAGTTCAACCGCCTGTCCGATTCGCTCTTCGGCAAGCCGCTCGACTTCGTGAGCGAGACCCACTGGCTGGCGGAGCAGGGCCCGCTCGCGCCCGGGCTGCTCGAGGCCATCGGCGCCCGCGCCGGCGAGTTCGACGCGTTCCTCTTCTTCACCTACCTCTACCTGCCCACCGCCTGGGGCGTGCCGCTGGTCGCGAGCAAGGCCGTGGTGGTGCCCACCGCGCACGACGAGGCGCCGCTCTCGTTCCAGGCGTTCGACGACGTCTTCACCGCGCCGCGCTCGCTGTTGTGCAGCACGCCTGAGGAAGCCGCGCTGATCGAGCGGCGCTTCCCGAAGGCCGCGCGCCGGCGCATCGTCGGCTCAGGCCTCGAGCCGCTGCCCGCGCAGCCGCGCCGCTTCCGCGAGCACTTCGGCATCACCGGCCCCTACCTGCTGTACCTGGGCCGCATGGAGGCGGGGAAGGGCGTGCTGGACCTGGTGTCCCGCCACCAGGCGCTCGTCAGCGCCTTCCACGACGCGCCTTCGCTGGTGCTGGCGGGCGCCGGCAACGTGCAGCCGCGCGGCACCCGCGTCATCTGCGTGGGGCGCATCGACGAGCAGCACAAGTGGGACGCGCTCTCGGGCGCGCTGGCGGTGGTGGTGCCCAGCCGCTACGAGAGCCTCTCGCTGTTGACGCTCGAAGCCTTCGCGGTGGGGACGCCGGTCTTAGGCAACGCCGCGTCGGACGTGGTGGTGGGGCAGCTGCAGCGCAGCGGCGCCGGCGTGCCCTTCGCGCTCGACGACGACGCGAGCTTCGGCGAGGCCGTGAAGCGGGTGGGCGTGGAGCGGGCCGCGATGGGAAAGGCCGGGAAGAAGTACGCCGCGCAGTTCACCTGGGACGCGGTGATCGGCGCGTACCTCGACGAGATCGAACGCATCCGGAGGAAGTCATGAAGCTCATGGGCAAAGACCTCACGCCAGCGAAGGTGATGGCGTTCGTGACCGAGCGGTTGGAAGCGCGGGGGCTGGCGGGGCCGGCCGAGCTCGACCTGCGGACCGACGGAGTGGAAGCGCGGGTCGATCCCCTGACCTTCAACCTGCAGGCGCTCGAGGCCAACGCCGACGCCACGCAGGGGCTGCCGCTCGAGACTCATCGCGACGGGCTGGCGGGCCGCGCGGTGGTGGTGGCCAAGCGCGTCTTCCGGGGCGTGGGGCAGGTCTTCATCAACGAGGCGCTCGGCCGGCAGCGGGTGTTCAACGGCCACGTGCGCGACTCGTACGCCCAGCTGGCGGCCGAGGTGATCCGCCTGCGGCAGCGCGTGGAAGAGCTGGAAGGAGAAGAAGAGAAGAAGGCCGTCTCAACCCGCAAGAGGAAATGAGAGAAGTCCCCTCTCCCCCGCGGGGGAGAGGGTCAGGGAGAGGGCTTACAAAGTATTCCCTGCCTGGCTCTCGAGCCGGCTCCGCAGCGTCGCATTGGCCGGATCCAGCGTCACCGAATACGGCCGCGTCCACCCGGTCGATCCCGAGCAGCCTGCGTTGAACACCAGCGGCGCCGTGCTGTCGCTCGTGGTCACCAACCCCACGCCATCGAGCTTGCCGTTGAGTTCACACCGCGTGGCCTCGTTCGCCTGCGACCCGGTGTCGTAGAGGTGGTTGTTCAGCCTGCGGAACAGTGACTGCTCGACTCGCACCCGCGCGCCTTCCTGCGACTGCGCTCCGAAGCTCTCCGGGTATGGGGCCAGGAACAAGAAGCCGTACATGTGCCAGTCGTCGAAGAAGTCGTTCCACAGGTCGACGATGCCAAAGCGCGCCTGGGGGTGCCTTCGGCCGGTGCCCTTGAAGTAGCTGTGGTGCCACGAGACGGTGATCGCCGCGTCGATCGCCTGCGAGGCGTCGCCATTTCCGACCAGCAGCACCTTCTCCCAGTTCTCGAAGCGCAGCCACGCCAGGGTGATGTCCTTGCTGCCGAAGATGATCGACATCGCCTCGTCGACGTTGGTGGAGGCGCCGTTGTTACCCGTCGCCCGGAAGGTGACGTGATCGATGACCACGCGCTCCGAGGCGCCGAAGGTGGGGTCGCCGATGCGCAGGCCGTCTTCCGAGTCGGGGGCGACGTCGACGATCGCGAGGTTGGTGATGATGACGTCGTCGCTGCCGAGCAGGATGAGGCCCTTGCCCGTGAGGGTGATCGAGTGCCCGCGCCCGTCGATGGTGACGTTCGAGGGCACCAGCAGCGCGCTCGTGAGCGGAATGCTGCCGTCGAGCGTGAAGCGGATGATGCGGGGACCGGGCGGGTTCGTGAGGCCTTCGCGCAGCGTGCCGGGGCCCGAGTCGAGCAGGCTGGTCACCTCGTAGACGTCGAAGCCGGGCTGCCAGCCGCCCTTGGTGGCCGCGCCGAAACCCTCGATGACGAAGTCGGGGCCGAGGCCTGCGTCGACTCCCGCGTCCGCAGGTCCGGCGTCGACGCCCGCGTCGTTCGGCCCCGCGTCCGCGGCCCCCGCATCAGCGGCGCCTGCGTCGACCTCGCCTGCGTCAGTGCCGCCCGCGTCAGTGCCGCCCGCGTCAGCGCTGCCCGCGTCGATGCTGCCCGCGTCCGTGCTGCCCGCGTCGATCGCCCCTGCGTCGATCACGCCTGCGTCCACTTCGCCCGGGGCTGGCGCCCCGCATGCGCACAGCAGCAGGGCTGGGAGGAGCAGGCGACGCACGGGCGGTGCTCTCGCATGAGTGAGGCAGTCAACGCAAACGCGTCTCCCCTCTCCCCGACCCTCTCCCCCGCGGGGGAGAGGGAGACGACTCACACGGTCTCAGTGGCGCCGTGACACTTCTTGTATTTCTTCCCGCTGCCACACGGGCACGGATCGTTGCGGCCGACCTTCGGGCCCTCGCGCACCACCGTCTTCTGCTCGGCGGTCTGCGGCTCGACCTTGCCTTCCGCGTTCGCGCGACCCTCGACGGCCTGCCTGGCGCGCTGTTCCATCACCCGCTTGAGCCGCTCGGCGTCTTCGCTCGCGTCCCGCGGCTGCGCGCGCATGATCTGGCTGACGAAGGTGCTCTTGATGCTGCTGAGCATGCGAATGAAGCCCGTGTAGCCTTCCTTCTTGTACTCGACCTTCGGGTCCTTCTGGCCGTAGCCGCGCAGGCCGATGCCCTGGCGCAGGTGATCCATCGCCAGCAGGTGGTCCTTCCACAGCTGATCGATCGTGGCGAGGTAGCGCAGCTGGCAGAAGCGGTACCAGTCCTCGCCGTACTCCTTCTCCCGATCGACGAAGAGCTTCTCGCTGCGCTGGTAGATCTGCTCCTGCAGATCTTCGGGCGTGCCGTCGGGCTGGAAGGTCATGTCCTGGTTGAAGATGGCCTTCACCTCGGCCGACAGCGCAGGCAGGTTCCAGGTCGAAGGGTTCTTCGAGGGCACGTAGGTGTCGGTCAGCCCCACGATCGCGTCTTCCACCGCGTCGAGCACCAGCTCGCGGAAGTCGGGCCAGCTGATCATCTTCTCGCTGCGCGTCTTCACCCGCGTCTTCTTGTCTTCGGTGAACTCGACCAGCGGCACCGGCGCCCCGGCGGCGAGCACCTGGCGGCGCAGCCCGTAGATGGTCTTGCGCTGCTGGTTCATCACGTCGTCGTATTCCAGCAGGTTCTTGCGCATGTCGAAGTTGTGGCCCTCGACCCGCTTCTGCGCGTTCTCGATGGCGCGGGAGAGGAGCGAGTGTTCGATCACCTCGTCCTCCTTCATGCCCATCGTCTCCATCAGGTTGGTGATGCGATCACCGCCGAAGATGCGCATCAGGTCGTCTTCGAGCGAGAGGTAGAAGCGGCTGCCACCGGGGTCGCCCTGGCGGCCGGCGCGGCCACGCAGCTGGTTGTCGATGCGGCGTGACTCGTGCCGCTCGGTGCCGAGGATGAACAGGCCGCCCAGCGCGAGCACTTCCTGGCGCTCGGCCTCGCACTGCGCCTTGAACCTCGCGAGCGCCGCGTCGTACTTCGCCTGCCACTCCGCCTTCGCCGCCAGGTACGCCTCGAGCAGCGGCTTGTCGGTCTCGTGGCTGCCCGTCGAGTCGGGCTCGTACGGCAGCGGCCCCGCTTCGCCCTTGGCGAGGTTCTCCGGGTTGCCGCCCAGCAGAATGTCGGTGCCGCGGCCGGCCATGTTGGTGGAGATGGTGACCGCGCCCTTGCGGCCTGCCTGCGCGATGATGTCGGCCTCGCGCATGTGGTTCTTCGCGTTGAGCACCTCGTGCGGCACCCCGGCGGCCTTGAGGAACTTGGCGAACACCTCCGACTTGTTGATCGACACCGTGCCGACCAGCACCGGCTGCCCGCTGGCGTGAATGCGCTTGAGCTCGTCGGCCGCCGCGTCGAACTTGGCCTTCTCGGTCTTGTAGACGACGTCGTCGACGTCCTTGCGGATCATCGGCTTGTTGGTGGGCACCACGCGAACGTCGAGGTTGTAGATCTTCGCGAACTCTTCGGCCTCGGTGTCGGCCGTGCCGGTCATGCCGGCGAGCTTCGAGTACATGCGGAAGTAGTTCTGGAACGAGACGGTGGCGAGCGTCTGGTTCTCGTTCTCGATCTTCACGCCTTCCTTGGCCTCGATCGCCTGGTGCAGGCCATCGCTCCAGCGGCGGCCCGGCATGATGCGGCCGGTGTGCTCGTCGACGATCAGCACCTCGCCGTCCTTCACCACGTAGTCGCGGTCGCGCTTGTAGAGGGTGTGCGCGCGCAGGGCCTGCTCGACGTGGTGCAGGGTCTCGAGCTCTTCGGGCGCGTAGAGGTTGGTGGACTTGAGGCGCTGCTGCAGCTTCTCGATGCCGGCGTCGGTCAGCATCACCGAGCGCGACTTCTCGTCGAGCTGGTAGTCCTGCTCGGGCACCAGGCCGTAGATGGTCTGGTCGACCTTGCCGTAGAGGTCGGTGCTGTCCTCGGTGGGGCCGGAGATGATCAGCGGGGTGCGCGCCTCGTCGATCAGGATCGAGTCGGTCTCGTCGACGATCGCGAAGTTGAGCTCGCGCTGCACGTAGTCCTGCAGGCGGAACTTCATGTTGTCGCGCAGGTAGTCGAAGCCGAACTCGTTGTTCTGCCCGTAGGTGATGTCCGAGTGGTAGGCGTCCTGGCGCTGCTTGTCCGAGAGATCGTGGAGGATGCAGCCGGTCCTCATCCCGAGGAACGTGTAGATCCGCCCCATCCACTCCGCGTCGCGGCTGGCGAGGTAGTCGTTGACCGTCACCACGTGCACGCCGCGGCCCGAGAGCGCGTTCAGGTAGGTGGGCAGGGTGGCGGTGAGCGTCTTGCCTTCGCCGGTGCGCATCTCGGCGATGCAGCCCTGGTGCAGGAACATGCCGCCGACCAGCTGCACGTCGTAGTGCCGCTGGCCCAGCACGCGGCGGCTGGCCTCGCGGGTGAGCGCGAAGGCCTCGTAGAGCACGTCGTCGAGCGACTTGCCGTTCTGCACCTCGCCCTTGAGCCGCGCCGTCTCGCGCGCGAACTCGTCGTCCTTGAGCGCGCGCATCTTCGTCTCGAGCTCGTTGACGCGCGCCACCCTGGGCAGCGCCTTCTTGAGCTCGCGATCATTCTTGGTGCCGATGACCTTCTTGAGAACCCACTCGATCATGTGAAGCCTTCCTTGCGAAAAACACGCCGCCCGCACGGGCGCGCGAAAATGGAGAAAACGGGGGAGGGTGGGGTGTTGCGGGTGAGCTCAGGTCGCCTGGCGGCGAACGTGCTTCACGAAGAGGAGCGCGCGAGCGCTGGAACCTTCAGGAGCCGGGGTGGCGGCAAAGCCGTCATCGGCCACCCGGGTGAGCGCGAAGGGCGGGGGCAGTGGGCGGGCCGGCTGCACCACGGCCGTCTCCACCTCGGCGCGCTGGGTCGTCTCGGCCACCCGGCGCAGCAGGGTGAAGGACGCCACCTCGACGCGCGGGAGCGCGAACGCCATGAGCTGCGCGGCGAACACGGGAATCCCGACGGTGAGGAGCAGTACGACACGCATGCGGGGCCACCATGCCACAGCCTTTGCGAACGTCACGCTGAACCTGTCGGATCGGCGGGTGACGGAGGCTCAACCCTTCGCGCGCAGCGCCTCTGCGTCCGCGTAGAGCGCGTCGAGCCCGACCATGACGCCCACCGAGCGGAGCTCCGCGGCACCCTGCGTCCACTCGTAGATCTCGAAGCGCCCTTCCGCGTTTCGGCGGTGCACCTCGACGCTGCGTCGGCCTTGCGAGATGAGCACGATCTCCTGCGCGCTGGGCATGAGGCGGTACTGCCGCGACTTCTCCCCGCGGTCATAGGACTCCGTCGACTCGCTCAGCACTTCGACGATCAACACCGGGTTCGCGATTCCTTCGGAGTCGTCAGTCGCCCGCGTCACGCCTCCGCAGACGACGGTCACGTCGGGATAGCAGCTGAAGTCAGACTCGACCCGGCGCACGCGGGCGTTCGACTCGAAGACGATGCAGCCTTTGTCCTTGAGGGCGCTCCGCAGGATCGCGCCGATGGTGGAGGACAGCGCCGAGTGCTCCAGCGTCCCGCCGGACATCGCGAAGACCTCGCCGGCGAGGAAGTCGTGCTTCTCGCGCGCGGTCTCCTCCGCGACGAGGTACTCGGCGTAGGTCATCTTCAGCCTCTGGGCGGCAACCATGCGGTGAGTCTACCCGAGCGGATGCGAGAGGTGCTCGAGCACCGTCGCCGCGTCAACGCGTACTGGACTTCATGAGGTCTTGGACTCAAGTTTCATGAAGTCGTACCATCGTGCATCATGTCCCGCGCGCTGCAGGTCTACCTGGAGGACCCGGAGTTCGAGGCGCTGCGCGCCTGGGCCGACGAGCGCGGATGGACCTTGTCACAGGCGGTGCGAGTGGCCCTGAAGGCGCTGACCCGGCCCAGGGAGGACGAAGATCCGCTCTTGTCCGCCA
>VFKJ01000188.1 GCA_009885595.1 Myxococcales bacterium
CGTTCAGCGGAGAAGGGTGCGGCGCGGCGACGATGGGGTGGTGCGTGCCGAGCGTCTCGACCAGCTTGAGCGCGGGCTTCCCGAAGCAGAGGAACACCACCTTGCCCGGTGACCTCGCCACGTGGGCGAGCACCGCGGTGGTGAACGGCTCCCAGCCCTTCTTCTGATGCGACTGCGGCGTCTTCTCGCGCACCGTCAGCACCGCGTTGAGCAACAGCACGCCGCGCTGCGCCCACGCCGTGAGATCGCCGTGCTTCGGGATCGGCAGGCCGAGGTCCGCCTCCAACCCGAGGAACACGTTCTTGAGCGAGGCCGGCACCTTCACGTCCTTCGTCACCGAGAACGCGAGCCCGTTCGCGTTACCCGCGGTCGGGTAGGGGTCCTGCCCCAGCAGCACCACCTTCACCGCCTCAGGCGGCGTGAGCTCGAGCGCACAGAACACCTGCTCGCGCGGCGGGAACACCACCGCGTCCTTCCGCTCGGTCGCCAGGAAGCCCTCGAGCGCCTGGAACGTGCCCGCGGCGGTCGCTTCTCTCAACGCAGCCCGCCACGCGGCGGGGACCAGCTCGGCCAGGCTCATGTGCGGCGCCACCGTAAACCACCGCGGGTGGGATGGAGCACGAGAGCGCCACCTGCAAACGACAGGTTGCTTCCAGAGGACGCGCCATCCCCGTCGATCCGATGGGTTGGGGCTGGCCTGCCGGGTGCTTTGCAGCCGGGCATGACCCGACGATTCGCTCACCAGACCTCCGTTGTCTCCCTCGATTCCCGGTTCACCACCGAGCGCCTGCAGCTCGACCTGGCCCTGTCGCTGGCCACGGAAGTCGTCGAGGCGGTGGCCACCGCACACCAGCAGCGCCGCGCCTTCGGCCGCCTCTCTGTGGCGGACTTCGTGGTGCAGTCCAACGGCTCGCTGGCGATCACCGCGCCTGCGCTCGAGGGCGCTGACCCGGCGACCGACACCTTCGCGGTGGGCGCGGTGCTGTACCAGTTGTTCACCGGCTTCACGCCCAACCAGGCGCGCGCGCGGCTCACGGTCTCTCCGCTGCACGACGCGCCCGCCGCCTCGCGCATCAACCCGGCGATCGACGACGCCCTCGAGCGCGTGCTCTCGATGATGCTCGATCGCAACCCCGCGAAGCGGCCGCACTCGCTGCGCGTGGTGGAAGCCCTGCTGGTCGACGTCTGCGAGTCGCTCGAGCTCGAGCCTTCGCGCGCGGCGATCCTCGCGTGGGCTTCGGTGGCGCCGAAGCTCTCGATGGTGCCTCCGCCCCCGCCCAGGCAGCACCGGCCCAGCTACGTGGTGGTGCTGGCCGACGAAGACGTGGTCGCGCTCGACGATGACGAGCCCGCGGCGAACGACGACGAAGACGAAGCGGTGGAGTCCGAGGCGGGCCCGCTGCGCTTCGACCTGTGGGCGGTGGCCGCGTGCGCGTTCTGCGTGGTGGCCTTCACGATGGCCACGCAGCTCTGAGGATTTCCATGCGCGCGCTCCTGCTCTGTGTGTCCGCCGGTCTGCTGATCTCTGCCTGTGGCCAGGCGCCCCGCTGCACCAGCGCTGCGCAGTGCGGCTCGGGCCACCTCTGCGCCCCCTCGGGCATCTGCCTCAAGGCCTGCCAGACCGCGGCGCAGTGCGGAGGCGGCCAGACCTGCAGCACGCACGGCGTCTGCGTCAGCCCCACCACGGGCTGCGCGGTCTCGAGTGATTGCGCCGCAGGGCAGATCTGCGCCCCGGGCGGCACCTGCATGACCAGCGGCACCGGCCCGGTGGACGCGGGCCCCGCCGCCTGTGGTGGGCAGAAGTTCGAGGCGACGGCCACCGCGGCCAACGTGCTCATCGTGCTCGACCACTCCTGCTCGATGCAGGAGGTGATCGCGAACAGCCAGTCGAAGTGGGACACCGCCACCCAGGCCGTGCGCAACGTCACCGCGCAGAACGCGGGCAACGACAAGCTGCACTTCGGCCTGCAGATCTTCTCCCTCAACCCCAACGCGTGCAATCCAGGCCGCATCGACGTGCCGGTGGGTGGTTCCACCGCGGGCGCGATCTCCAGCGCGCTGCCCTCGACGGCGGAAGGCAACGCGACGCCGATCGGCGCGGCGCTGCACGTGGCGGCGACCTCGGGGCAGCTGACCGATCCGACGCGCGCCAACTACGTGCTCTTGATCACCGACGGCATGGAGAACTGCGGAGGGGCGCCGGTGGCCGAGGTCGACGGGCTCTTCGGTCGCGGCGTGCGCACCTACACGGTCGGCTTCGGCAGCGACGTCGACGTGAACCGGCTCTCCCAGATGGCGATCAAGGGCGGCACCGCCCGCGCGAACACGCCCCGGTACTTCCAGGCGGACAACACGGCCGAGCTGCAGGGCGCGCTCAACGCCATCGCCTCGGGCGCGGCGAGCTGCGACTTCACCCTCACCTCGACGCCGCCCAACCCCTCGAAGCTCTACGTCGCCGTCGACGGGCAGTTCTTCCCGCACGATCCTTCGCGCGTGGCCGGCTGGGACTACCAGGCGGCGGGCAACCGGGTGACGCTCTACGGGCCCGCGTGCGACATCGTCAGCCAGCGGCCGGGCGCGAAGGTGACCATCGTCTACGGCTGCCCCGACGACACCATCACGGAGATCGGCCCCGGCGGGCGGCTCGATGCGGGCATCGTGGGCGGCACCGATGGCGGCTTCGGCTGGCCCTCCGACGGCGGGATTCCCGAGATCAACTGAAAGGGTAATTCGCGCGCGGCGACCACGGCGGCAACCTCGCCGCGCGGCCCGGGTACTCGAACCACCA
>VFKJ01000753.1 GCA_009885595.1 Myxococcales bacterium
AGTCCATCAGCTTGAGCAGGCCGTCTTCGCGCACCATCACGTTCTCAGGCTTCAGATCGCGGTGGAGAATGCCCGCCTCATGCGCGTGCGCGAGCGCACAGGCGAGCTCGTGCACCACCATCGCGGCCACCTCGGGGGGCGAGAGCGCCTCGTCGGTGATGAACTGCCGCAGCGTCTGCCCGCGGATGTACTCGGTGACCAGGTACGCGTCGGCCGCGGTCTCGCCCGAGTAGTCGAACACCTCGAGGATGTTCGGGTGGTGCAGCCGCGCCACCGCCTTCGCCTCGCGCTCGAGCCGCTTGCGTGACTCGATGCGGCCGGCGAGGTGAGGGTGCAGCACCTTGACCGCCACCTCGCGGTCCAGCGTGGTGTCGAGGCCCTTGTAGACGACACTCATCCCGCCCTGGCCGAGCTGCTCCAGGATCCGGTAACGACCGATATGGCGGCCGACGAGTGACATCAGTTCCCGAACGAGACCCCGATTGCTTTGGCCAGCCGCACCTTGTCGCCGTGCGGGTCCACCTGGCGCTCCTTGCGTGACTCGGCCAGCGGCGAGAAGCCCAGCTTCCCCTCACGCAGGCAGACCATGTGATCCCACTTTCCGTCGCGCACCAGGTCGAGCACCAGCGCGCCGTACATGGTGGCCAGCACCCGATCCATCGGGCTGGGGCTGCCGCCGCGCTGCAGGTGACCGAGCACGGTGACGCGAATCTCGGCCTCCAGGTGAGGCGCGATCAGATCGGCCAGCACCTTGCCCGAGCCGCCTAAGCGCACCACGCCGCGCCCGGGGACCTCGTCAGCCCCCTGTTGCACCGCCTGCGCGCCGCCCTTGGGGAACGCGCCCTCGGAGATCGCCACGATCGCGAACTTCTTCCGCGTCTCGTAGATCTCCTGCAGGTGCGCGACGATCTTCTCGATGTCGTAGGGGATCTCGGGAATGAGGATGAAGTCGGCCCCGCCCGCAAGCCCGCCCTCGAGCGTGAGGAAGCCGGCGTTGCGGCCCATGATCTCCACCACCATCACCCGCTGGTGCGCCTCGGCCGTGCTGTGCAGCCGGTCGATCGCTTCCGACACCACGTTGACCGCCGTGTCGAAGCCGAAGGTCTGATCGGTGCCCGACAGATCGTTGTCGATGGTCTTGGGGCAGGCGACGATCTTCACGCCGCGCTCCGCCAGCTTGTGCGCCATCGTCAGGGTGCCGTCGCCGCCGATCACCACCAGCCCGTCGAGCTTGAGCGCCTTGATGCGCTTGAGCACCACGTCGCTCATGTCCCTGGTGACCGTCTTCCCCCCTTCCTTCATCACGTAGTTGAAGGGGTCGGCCTTGTTCGAGGTCCCTAAGATCGTGCCGCCCTTCGGCAAGATCCCGCGCACCTGCGCCAGGCCCAGGGGCATCGTGAGATCAGGAAGGATGAGGCCGTCGTAACCGTTCTGGATTCCGACGAACTCGTACCCGAGCTCGTTGACCCCTCGCCGCACCAGACCGCGCAGCACTGCGTTCAACCCCGGGCAATCACCGCCGCCCGTCAGCACACCAAGTCGCATCAATGCTCCGGCAAACATGTCGGTGGGACACCGGAGCGTATGACATGGGCGCCTGTAGGGGCCAGCGCTTCGTGACAATGCCGTCAGAGGGCTCTGGCGCGCATGTCCTTGAACCGCCTCAGGGTCGTTTTCGGGTCGAGATGCGGTCGAGCAAGTGTTCGAGCACGCCTTCCTGGTTCACCGGGGGCCGATTGGGCGCGGCGACCTGCGCGAGCTCGAACAGCTCGGCGAGGCGCTCTTTGACGAGGTCCCAGTCGGGTCGTTGCGCGAGCAGGCCGCGGTAGAGGGCGATCGCTTCCTTGTAGCGGCCCTTTGCTGCCAGCGCCTCGGCCTCGTGCATCGGCGTCTTGTGCTTACCGGTGGGCTCGGGGACGGTCATCGCCACCCGGCGCCGCTCTTCGGGGTCGAGGCTCTGCTCCAGCTGCGCGACCCGCGACGCCAGCTCAGGCTCGTCGGGGAAGGCGCTGGCCAGCTTCGAGAGCACCGCGTACGCCTCAGCCAGCTCGCCCCGGCGCAGGTGCCGCTCGGCCTGGGTCTCGTGTGAGGTGCGTTCTTCCGGCGTCATCCCTGGGGGTCGTTGAAGCACATCAGCCTTACATTTGCTCGGGTAGGCTCCCCGCACGATGTGGACCGCGGTCGTCCTGCTCTTGAGCGCCCTCGGGCCTGCCCCGCTGGGTCCGGTGCTCCGGCAGGACGGGTTCCAGGTCAAGCCGCCCGGCAGCTTCCGCATGGCCCGAATGGACCTGTTTCACGGCACGCAGGCCGGGACCCTCTCCACCAGCCCCGGCGCCCCCCGCTACCTGAGCGCCGCGCTGGTGGACGGCGAGGGAGAAGACGCCGCCTCCATTCTCATCTCGGTCGTAGACGCCACCTTGTGGCTCGGCCCCTCGTCACGCGACGCGCTGTCGACCGCCGTGGTGCGCCACCTGCGTGAAGAGCTGGGGCAGCCTTTCCAGCTCGAGCGAGCCGAGGTGAAGAACGGGCGCGTCGAGGTGCTGGGCTCGGTGCGCCAGGGAAGCCAGCTGCGGCGAATCCTGGTGGCGGCGTGGCCCGGCGAGTCTCGTCACGTGGTGGCGATCTGCAGCGCCCCTTCGGGACGGTGGGAAGCGCTGGCGCCCGTGCTGTCCGACAGCTTCGACTCGATGAAGGTCGAGCCGGTGTCGTCGCTGCGCCCCCCACAGCGGCTGCTGTGGGCGTTCGCCGCGCTGGTGGCGGCGCTGCTGCTGATCTCGGTCGGCCTCTGGCGTCGTCGGCAGGCCGCCCGCCAGCAGCCTTAGTTCGCGACCACGTTCACCTGCGCCGAGCCGAGCTCCTGCTCACCGCGCATCACCTTGATGGTCCACTTGCCGACCTTGCTGAAGTTCTCGCCACGCCACCCGCGCGTGCGGCCGAACCCCACCACCGGGTTGTCGACGGTCTTGCGTACCGTCCCTTCGTGCAGGAACTGAATGGTGATGTCCTCGTACTTGCCGTCCTTGGGGCACAGCCACTGCAGCCAGGCAAAGACCGTGGTGCCCTTGGGGACCGAGGCGCCCACCGGCTCGATGCAGTGGTACTGGGTCGGGCTGCCCTTGGTGTTGTCCACCTTCACGCAGGGGACCAGGTCGAGCAGGGCAGGGCCGCGGTCCTTTCCGTTCTCCTGGTAGTCCAGG
>VFKJ01000856.1 GCA_009885595.1 Myxococcales bacterium
CAGGAGGCACCGGCGAGCCGGAGCAACTCGGCGCGAGGTGAGGGAGGCGCGCGCAGGGCGCTGGTGACCGAGGCCGCGATGATCAGGGCGCAGCCCAGCGCCACGGTGGTGACCCGCGCGCCATCTCCGTAGCCGAGCGCGAGCAGCAGGCTGGGCAGCAGCACCACCGGCGGAATGCTGCGCGCGAAGTCGAGGACCGAGTCGACCACCGGCGCGACGCGTGAAGCCGCTGCGACGAGCAGACCCAGCACAAGGCCGACGATTGTTCCGAGGAGCAGCCCCGCTGTCGCGCGCGCGAAGGTCGCGAGCAGATCGGCGGCGAGGCTCGCGCCATCTTCACTGAACGCGGCCAGCGTCGCGGTGGGCCCGGCGAGCAACGGGCGACCGCCGATGTCGAGGCGCGCGACGAGGCTCCACAGGCCGATCGTCAGCGCGATCGCGACCGCGTTCCCGAGTTGATCGAAAGGAAAGCGGGGTGCCCTTCCGGTGATCGAGCCCCCGTTCACCCTGAGCGAAGTCGGCCCCCCGTTCATCCCGAGCGAAGTCGAGGGATTACTTTCGAGCGAGGGCGTCCCTCGACTCCGCTCGGGATGAACGGGGTCGGGCCTCTTCCCGTTCTCATCAGCCACTTCCCTCACGACATCGCCTCCAGCCGTCCCGCGGCGAGCCTGAAGATCCGCGCGCCCAGCGCCACGGCGTCTTCCTGCTCGTGGGTGACGAGCAGCAGCGCCCGTCCGGCGAGCCCCTCTGAGAGCGCCTGCCGCAGCTGCGCCCGCGCCTCGGGGGACAACGACGAGAACGGCTCATCGGCCAGCACCGCCGGGCCCGGAGCCGCGAGCGCCCGCGCGAGGGAGATCGCCTGCGCTTCGCCCCCCGACAGACCGCGCGCGCTGCGCTCCGGGGAAAGCGCGGGGGCGACGCGCTGCAGGTGGACGCGCGCTGCCTCGAGCGCACCCGGTTCGCCGGCGATCAACCGCGGCATCGCCACGTTGCGCAGCACGGAGAACCAGGGAAACAGACTCTCGCTCGCGCCCTGCGGGATGTAGCCGGTGCCGTGCGGAAGGGGGTGAACCGCGCCGGCGCAGGGCTTCTCCAGGCCTGCGAGGAGGCGCAGCAGAGACGTCTTGCCCGCCCCGTTTTCGCCGACGAGCGCGATTCGCTCCCCGGCCCGGAGCCGCAACGTCACCTCGTGCAGCAGCGGCACCCCGGCGCGTTCGAGGGTCACCTTCTCCAGCGCAGCGATCATGGCGACGGCCGCCAGAGCACCTCAGCGGCGCGCAGCTGGCTCGTTTCTCTCTTCAACGCGGCCTCGAGCGCCTCGATCGTCGTCGCTCCCGAGGCGAGGTACCTCGTGGGAGGCGCCTTCGAGACGAACGCGCGATCGCCTTCTCGAAGCGCTGCGGCGAGCGCCGTGCGGCCCACCTGATCGTCGGCCTCGATGAGCGCGATGGCCTCGTCCAGCGCCGCGGCCAGCTGCCTCACCGCGCGGGGCTTCTCGGTCGCCAGCCGCTCGCTCACCGCGAAGGTGCCGAAGAAGAACGGAGCCCCCAGCGCCGCCGGCACTTCGGCCTGCGCGCTCAGCGGGCGCGCGATGCCCCGGGCGAGGCCCGCGGTGGCCATGGGGTCTCCGGTGAAGAGCGCGTCGATGCCTCCGCCCGCGAGCGCTTCGAGCTGAAGCTGAGGCGCCAGCGGAGTGATCGTGACGGTCTTCGCATCGACGCCGTGGTGAGCGAGCACCGCGTCGAGCCAGCGCCGGTACGCCAGCGTCGGCAGGATTCCCACCGTCTTGCCAGCGAGCTCAGACACCGAGCCCAGGCTGCTGTCGGACTTCACCAGCAGAAACGAGAGCGGGTGGGCCTGGTCCTCGACGATCGCCGTCATCACGCGCACCGCCGGCGGCCCGCCCTCGCGGCTGAAGAGAATGGGCAGCGCCAGGTAGCCCGCGGCGTCGAGCCGGCCAGTGGCGAGCTCGTCGGCGAGCGGTTGCGCGGTGTCGAAGTGTCTGAGCTCCACCTCGAGCCCGTGCTTTCTGAACAGCCCGTGGCTCTCCGCGACGAAGACGGGCTGGCTGATGCGCAGCAGCGGCACGCCGATCACCACGCGCTCCGCGGAGCGCGAGCACGCGCTCAGGGCGATGACCAGCATCAAGAGCGGGCGCACGGGATGAAGAAACCCGGATTGAGCCTCGCCGAGCTTGATTCAGCTCAAGCGTTTCTCTGCCCTCCGCGGACAAAACCACGGCAGTGACGCCGATCGACTCACTGCCAGCGCGTGGCTCGAGCGTCGCAGCCCTGCTGCTCGCGTTGTCGTCGTGTGCGGGCTCTGGAGTGGACCTCGACCTCGACGGGCGGCCGCGGCGCGATGCGGGCCCCGAGGACGGCGGCGCTCAGGTCGTCGTGGACGCTGGGGTGCGCGATGGCGGGGCCGAGGTCGACGCCGGGGTGATGATCGACGAGCGCACGCGCTACACGTGGGTGCAGAAGAACATCTTCACGCAGGTCTGCGCGGCGTACTGCCACCGCGGCGCGAGCGCGCCCAAGGGGCTTCAGCTCGACGCCAACCTTGCGTACCAGCGCACCGTCGGCAGGCCCTCCGTCGAGGTGCCCGAGCTCCTGCTCATCAAGCCGGGAGAGCCGACCAACAGCTACCTGTACCTCAAGGTGATTTCGTCCGATCCGCGGCGCGTCGGGGAGCGCATGCCGCTGGATGAGCCGCCGTATCTCCCGCCCGAGAAGATCGAGGCGCTCCGGGCGTGGATCGCGCGAGGTGCCCCTCGTGACTGACCGCCGGATCTTCTCCGCGCTCCTGGTCACGCTCTGCGCGCTCACCGCGAACGCCGAGCCGCACCTCGCCGTTCGCGAGGGCTTTCTGTGCAGCCAGTGCCACGTCAACCGCACCGGCGGAGGCAAGCGCACCGCCTTCGGAGCGAACTACTCGCAGGTCGCGCTCCCCGCCTGGCGACCCGGCCCACAGAGCCTGCGGGTCGGCGTGGTGAACCCGAACCTCGGTGACTACGTCTCGCTCGGCGCGGATCTTCGCGTGCAGCACGTCACCATCGAGACGGTGAGGACGCAGTTCGAAGGCCAGTGGCTCGAGGCGCCCGGCGGGAACACGCTTCGGGTCCCCCAGGTCAACCTCTACGGGGAGCTGATGGCCGTTCGCGATCACCTCTCGATCTATCTCGACGAGAAGCTGGGGCCCGAAGGCGCGTCGACGCGCGAGGCGATGCTGCTCCTCTACGGGCTGCCGTTCGGCGGCTACGCAAAGGCGGGGAAGATCCTGCTGCCTTTCGGACTGCGCCTCGCGGATGACGATGCGTTCATTCGGCAAGCGACGGGGTTCACCTTCGGCAACCAGGATCTCGGCGTGGAGCTTGGCGCGGAGCCAGGCCCCACCTTCCTCGCTGCGTCGCTGAGCAACGGCACGCTCGGGGGCACTGACGACAACGAGCGCAAGCAGTTGGTCGCCACCGCGGGGGTGAAGGCCCGGTGGGGGCGGGTGGGCGCGTCCTACTCGTGGAACGACGCGACCCGCTCGACGGGCCTGTCGGTGCGGCAGGTGGGAGGCCTGTTCGCCACGGCCAACTTCGGGAGGTTGTCGCTGCTCTCCGAGGCCGATCTGATCGTCGACACCGAGCGGCCGAAGGGCGAGCCGCGAACCCAGATCTTCCAGCTGGCGGTGCACGCGGAGGCCGACTTCCTGGTCGTCCGCGGCGTCGCCTTGCGCGCGGCCTTCGGGTACCACGACCCCGATCTGAACGTGGCGGAGGATCACCGCTCGCGCCTGGCGCTGACCGTGGAGGTCTTCCCGATTCCGTTCCTCCGGGTGACCGCGACGTACGTGGTGCGCGAGGACATTCCGCAGCGGGTGCAGGGCCGCGGCGACCTCTTCCTCGTTCAGCTGCACGGGTTCCTCTGATGCGGCTCCTCTTGATCGTGCTGGTGGCTACGGCCGCATGGGCAGCAGAGCCGCTCGAGCTCGAGCGAGGTCGCGCCGTCTACCGCGACGCCTGCGAGGCGTGCCACGGGCGTGAAGGCGACGGGAAGGGGCCGGGCGCCGCCAACCTCACGCCCCGCCCGCGCAACTTCGTCACCGGCTCGTTCAAGTTCCGCAGCACCGCGACGGGTGATCGGCCTCTGCTGCGCGACATCGTGCGCACGGTGACGAGCGGGATCCGCGGCACGTGGATGCCGGCGTTCGGGCCCATTCTCCCCGCCTCTGATCTGCGCGCAGTGTCCGCCTACGTGCTCGCGTTCGGACCGAAGGAAGACCCGCCGGATCAATTGGTGGGAGAGCTTCAGCCGCTCGCGGACACCCCGGCGCTCAGGGACCGGGGCAAGGCGCTCTACGAGACGCTGCAGTGTGGGCAGTGTCACGGACCTGAGGGGCGCGGAGATGGCCCGGCGGCGGCGACGGCCGTCGATGATCAGGGACAGAGCGCCGCGCCGCTCGACTTCACCATCGGGCTGTACAAAGCCGGCTCTTCGCCTGAGGACGTCTACCGCACCTTCGTCACCGGCCTCGATGGCACGCCGATGCCGTCCTACGGCGACAGCCTGCCGAAGGAAGAGGATCGCTGGGCGCTCGTGCACTACGTACGTTCGCTCTCGCGCAGCCCGGGGATCTTTCGTTGGCTCTTCGCTCCCAGAACGTCCTGGGAATGATTCAGGGAGTGTGAACGGCAGCAGAGATCCGCGGCCGTTTGACAGTCGAGCTGTTCGCGTTCTTTGACCGAATAGCTGACTGAACGCTGCACTCCGTAAGTCTCGGCGCTGGTCGACGGTTGAGCGGATCGACTCGTCATCGCTGTGCGGCCCGGAAAGTCCCTCCGACCCGTCAGGCAAACAGCTCACGGAGCTTCGCCACGGAGCGCACGAGCCCGTTGGCGATGAGCGTCTCCAGGAGTTGGTCGCGCGTGTGAGGAGGGCTCTTGAGGTCCGCGGCCTGCTTGCTGACGATCGCCGCCACCGCGCCCGGCGCGAGGTCGAGCAGGTTGAGGACGAACTCATCCGGAGACTGAGCCTCGATTCCGAGGGACTTCAGAACGTCCGCTGGGAAGTCCTTGAGGTTGGAAGTGACGATGACCTGCGCGCCTGAGCGCACGGCGGCTGCGAGCACGTGGCGATCGTCCTTGTCCGGCAGGGTGAGACCGTCGATGAGCGGCTCGTAGCCCGTGATGAGTGAGTCGCGGACCGCGGCATTCATCAGGGTTCGAGTTCGCAGCAGAGCCACGTCGCTCAGCTCGGGTCGCCGCAACTTGATGTTGCGGAAGCACTCGTCGAGGATCTGCTCGGTCCATCGAGCACGCACCAAGCCGGCGTGGCCGAGGCGGATGAGAAGGTCTCTGAGCGGCGCCGGGAACAGGACGCACGCGTCGTAAACGACGGTGAAGGCCATGGGCTAGTAGCCGTGGCCGTTGAGCTGCGCGTCGGCCGAGAGCTCCGCGAGGACCGCCTCGCGCTGCTTGTCGTCGACCTCTCGGAACGCCTGGAGGTCGGCGAAGCGGATCCGCCTGTGGGAGCCCACCAGGCGGAACGGGAGCTTCTTCTCCTCGAGGAGCGAGATGAGGAAGGGGCGCGAGACGTTCAGGAAGTCGGCGGCTTGCTGAGTGGTGAGTTCGGCATGGATGGGCACGATCGTGACGGCGTTGCCGTTCGCCATCTGCGCCAGCACCTCCAAGAAGCGCCTGAGGGCCTCTTGGGGCAGCGTGATGGTGATGGTCTCACTCGAGCCCTCTGCCTTCAGTTCGACCGTTCGATCGCCAGCGGAGAGCCCCAGGGAACCGAACAGCTTGAGGGCAGCCTGGGCGAGACCGGATTCATGAGCGGTCGGCAGGTGTGCGGGCGCATTCATGCCCCAAACTTAGCCTCAACCGAAGCAAACGCAACAGACGAAGCAATCGAATCAGCCTGCTTGAACGGTTATCCAACGGCATTACGCAGTGCAAGCAACTGATATCAGGAACATTGTGCGGGGGTCGGAGTACCGAGCGGGCGAGAGGTTGGCGTAGGACCAAGGGCCGAGGCCGTTGGGCGAACTCAAATACGACTGGGCACCCACCGAGTCGCGAGAGAGGAAAACTACGAAGTGCCGCCCATGGTCATCGTAGGCAGCAGTCCGCGCTCCGGAGATGGAGCTGAGCCAACGAGTCGAGGCGTCGTAGCCATAGCCACTCGTGGACACGGGCCTTGTGGAGGTCGGCGTCCACGACCAGGACGCGGCGCCCGAGCTGTCCGAGCACGACCGCGAGGTTCACGGCGGTCGACGTCTTCCCCTC
>VFKJ01000997.1 GCA_009885595.1 Myxococcales bacterium
GATGAAGTGGTTGCCGAAGCGCTCGACCTCCACGAACGGCGGCAGCGCGTACGGGTTGCCCGCGGCCATCACGTAGCGGCCCTGTTCGAGGTGGCGCGCCATCCAGAAGGTGGCCTCGCCGTTCCAATCCTGGGATTGCAGCCGCAGGTGACTCGCCATGCAGAACAGGCCCGTGCGGTCGGTGCCGCCGCCGCGCGCGGCAGACGCGATGTTTGCCAGGCGCTGCACCAGCTCGGCGTCGGTCAGCTGCGAGCCCAGCTCGTAGGCGCGCGCGATCATCGCCATGCAGGTGGGACCGCAGTAGCCGCGGTCGATGTACGACGCGGGGGCGCCGTCGGGGCGCGACTGGTTGATGTGCTTGACCGGAGGCGGACCGATGCGGCCCCGCACCGCAGCCCGCGTGTCCTGCGCAGCGGGCGGTGACGAGGGTGGCGAGCGCGGCGCAGCCTTCAACCGCAGCGCTTCACTCAACCGCTGGGCGCCGACGGCCGCTTTGAGGTCCTCGGGGCTGGAGGGCGGCTTGGATGGCACGACGAGAGGCTAGCGCCACCACGGGGCCGACGCGGACGCCCTCGGGCTCCTCGAGAACACCTCGCCTCAACTGATACAGCTGCGTGCCCTGAAGACGGCACCCGCGGAGGGGGAGACGAGGACGCTCAGGCCGATCGCGAAGATCCAACGCCCGGGTTCCCTGCTCTTGCTGGTCCGAATCGACGAAGAGGACGCCGCGTCGATGGAGAAGGAGACGTTCCTGCTTTCGTATGGCGAGCAGGGCGTGCTGCTCGGCGGGCTGACCTTCCACCTCGAGCAGCTCGAACTCCGCCGCCGGCGTCGGGAAGACCGCCTCGAGCTGATCATCGGGTCCGGTCAGCTTGATGACGTCCTCCGCGGCCGGGCCTGGACGCGAAGCGGACGTCGCTACTCGGCGATGAGCTCGACCTTCTCCACCTTCGCCAGGTCGCGCTGGTAGTGCCGCGCGGCGAGCAAGAAGAAGCCACAGGCGAACACGCCCCAGAGCGGGAGGATGCGCACCGCCTGGGCCAGGCCCCACTGGTCAGAGAACCAGCCCACGATGCCCGGTGACCAGATGTCTCCCGCCACGTGCTGAACGATGACGCACATCGCGTAGCTGAAGGCGCGCAGGCCCGGCCGCACCACGTCTTGCGTCACCGCCGCGGCGGGCGCGATGAAGCAGGTGACCAGGACGCCGAACAGGCCCAGCAGCGGCATCTGGATCATCAGCTGGCCTGGAAAAAAGAAGGCCACGAAGAGCACGATGGCCGCCGCCGCAGAGGTGACCGCTGGAAAATAGAGGCGCCCGGCGACGTTGCGCCGGTGCCACACGTCCGACAGCCAGCCGCCCAGCGGCGCGCCGACCAGCACCAGCGCGAAGACGCCCGTGGCGTACTTGCCCCCGGCGCCCTCCGCGGCCATGCCGGTGCGCTCGAAGTAGACCGACAGCCAGCTCGCCAGCGCCGTGGTGACCGACACGTTCATCGCGAAGCCCAGGAACGTGAACACCAGCGTCGGCAAGCCGAAGATGGTCTTCGTGTCGCGCGCGAAGTCCCTCACCACGCCCTTCCCCGGGGGCGGGGGCACGGTCTTGTAGTCGGGCATGAACCACGCGATCACCGCCAGGACCATGCCGGGGAGCGCCACCAGCCCGAAGGCGTGCTGCCAGCCCCAGCGCCGGGCGATCAACCCACCGGCGAAGAGCCCGATGCCCATGCCCAGCGGAATGGAGACGTTCCAGAAGCCCATCACCCGCGCGCGCTGTCGCTCGGGGAAGGCCGCGGCCAGCAGCGCCGTGCCGCCTGGCGCATAGCCCGACTCACCCACGCCGATGAACGAGCGCGCGATGAGCAGCTGCCAGTAGTTCGTGGTGAAGGCGCAGGCCAGCGTGGCCAGGCTCCAGAAGCCCGTCATGATCGCGACCATCTTCCGGCGGCTCCAGCGATCGATGAGCACCGAGGCGGGCACCGAGAAGACGGTGATGAAGAGGATGACGACGCCCATCAGCCACCCGGCCTGCGCGTCAGTGATGTGCCAGTCGGCCTTGATGAAGCCGAGCATCGAGGCGACCACGTAGCGGTCCGCGTAGTCGGACACGTTGACGAGGAAGAGCAGCGCGAAGATCGCCCAGGCGCTGCGCGGGCCCACGTACCCCTGGGCGGGCGGGTTCGGCGAGCTCGCGGGGTCGGGCTGCGACATGGGTGCCGGACAGTATTGGGCTTTCGCTTTCGACGGGGAAGAACGGCGAAAACCGTGCGCTCGAAAGGTGCGTCCGCCCTCAAGCCTCGCGTTGGGCGCGAAGCTCGGGGGCTTCAGAACCGGCGAGGCGGGCGGCGACGACCGGCGCCGCTCTTCCGAGCGCCCCCAGGCCCGCCGGAATCAGTGCGCTTGGGCGCGGGCCCCCGGAACACCACCTCGGGGCCCCGGCGCTGCTGACCGGGCTGACCTTGCGGCCGATCGGCGCGCGGAGGTTGCTGGCCCTGGGGGCGCTGTTGATGGGACGGACCTGGAGGCTGCGAGCGCGGCTGATTGGGTTGACCCGGAGCCTGCGCCCGCGGCTGACTGGGCTGCCCCGGATGGGCCGAACGCTGCTGGTTGGGCTGCCCCGCGTGCGGCGGTCGCTGACCCTGCTGCTGCCCCGGTCCGCGCTGCGGCCCCTGGCCCCGCTGCTGCTGCGCCGGCCCCTGCTGCCCTGGTCCGCGCTGCTGCCCCGGCCCCTGCGCCTGCTGCCGCGGAGGCCCACCCCGCCCGGGGTGCTGCGGCCGTCCCTGCGGGTGGTGCTGCACCCGCCCGCTCGGCACGTAGCTGGCCGAGAGATCGCGCCGCACGTACTCGCGCCAGATCTCGTCGGGGTCGTTCGCGTGCTTCGTCGCCACCGTGGGATCGAGGCTCCCGAAGAACCGCAGCAGGTTGCCGAGGTCGCGCCGGAAGTACTTCTCGGACTGCGAGTTCTTCGCGGCCGTCACCACCTGCGGAAAATCGATGATCACCGGGCCCGTCGCGCCCAGCAAGATGTTGAATTCCGAGAGGTCGCCGTGGATGAGGTCCTGCGCGAGGATCTTGATGACCTCCTGCCGCAGCAGCACGTACATCGGCTCGGCCTGCTCCTTCGTGAGGTGCGCTTCGACCAGGCGCGGCGCCACCCGACCTTCCGCGTCACCGATCACCTCCATCAACAACACGCCGTCGTAGAAGAGCACGGGCCTGGGCACCCGCACGCCCGCCGCGTGCAAGGCGAACATGGTGTCGGACTCGGCCGACTTCCACGCCTCTTCCGCCGACGCGCGCCCGAACTTCGACCCCTTGGCCATGGCGCGTTGCGTGCGCGTGTTGCGCACCACCCGGCCCTCTTTGTACCCCGCGTCATTCTTGAAGCTGCGGAACTCGCGCTCTTTGTAGATCTTCGCGGCCACTGCTTCGCCGCGATGACTGACGAGCCACACTTCAGCTTCTTTTCCTGTCTTCAGCTGATTGAAGACCTCGTCGATGACGCCTTCCTCGATGAGTTGCTGCAGTCGATCCATTACTCCCTCACGTCAACTGGGCCCGATGATCACCGAACTCGCCTTGAGCTGAGGCGCGTGGGCCTGGAATGCCAGCTCGGGGTGCTTCTGCAGGGCGTGCTGCATGGCCCACTCGTCGCGGAACAGCACGAGGGGAAGCCCGTCCCTGTCCTGCACGGTCATCCGGTTACCCTCCCAGTCGAACGCCTTCGGATCGAACTTCTGCGCCACCACCCAGCGCGCGTGCCCGAAGGGTAGCTTGTCTACGATGATGTCGGCGCCATACTCGGCGTCCATTCGGTACTGCAGCACTTCGAACTGCAGCTGCCCGACCACGCCGACGATCGGGTCCTTCATGCCCATCTGCAGCTGCTGGAAGATCTGAATGGTGCCCTCTTCCGAGAGCTGCTCCAGACCCTTCTCCATCTGCTTGCGCTTCATCGGGTCCTTCGAGCGCACCACCGCGAAGAACTCGGGCGAGAAGCGCGGCACGCACTCGAAGTCGAAGGACGGCGGGCCTTTCTCGAAGAGCGTGTCTCCGATGCGGAAGATGCCTGGGTCGAAGAGGCCGATCACGTCTCCGGGCCAGGCGTCTTCGATGCCCGTGCGCTCACTGGCCATGAACTGCGTGGGCTTGGCCAGGCGGATGTCCTTGTCGAGGCGCACGTGGTGGGCGGTCATGCCCTTCACGTAGTGCCCGGACACCACCCGCAGGAACGCGATGCGATCGCGGTGCGAGGGGTCCATGTTCGCCTGGATCTTGAACACGAAGCCCGTGAACTTCTCGCCCAGGGGCTCGATGAAGCCCGCGCTCGAAGGCCGGCCCGAGGGCGGGGGCGCCATCTCCAGAAACGCGTCGAGGAAAGGGCGCACGCCGAAGTTGGTCATCGCCGAGCCGAAGAACATCGGCGAGAGCTGCCCGTCGAGCACCTTCTCGAGGCTGAAGTCGTCGCCGCCGATGTCGAGCAGCTCGATGTCTTCTTTGAGCTTCTCCAGCTCGTTCTCGGTGAGCACGTTCAGGATCTCGGGGCTGTCGAGCGCGATGATCTTCTCGCCTACCTCGGCCTCGCCGTGGCGCC
>VFKJ01000710.1 GCA_009885595.1 Myxococcales bacterium
CGCCAGACCGGCTCCGCTCGGGCTTCCTGGTCGCGCCGCCCTGGCCCAGGTCCTCGCTTCGCTCCGGTCCTGGCTGGTCCGGCGTTCCGCCAGACCGGCTCCGCTCGCGCTCCACCAGCACCACCGTGCCCTTCGCAGAGGCGCGCTCGAGGGCGCGCGAGACTTCCTTCTGGGTCGATTGCGCGCGGGCGAACAGGCCCGCTTCGTCCAGGCCCCCGTAGCCCGCCTCGGTGAGCAGCAGCCGCAGGCGCTCTTCCAGCGGGGCCTCGGAGAAGCGCTGCAGCTTCTCGGCCGCGCCCACCCGCCTTCGGGGCGGGTTGACCAGCAGCACCCGCCCGCCCGCGAGCGTCGCGCCGCGGCCTTCGATCGCCCGGGTGCCCCGCAGGATGAAGTGTTGGCCGGGGAGCGCGGCGACCGGCGAGGAGAAGCGCAGCTGCGCGAAGCAGCGCTCCCCCGGGCGCAGCGCCTCGACGTCGACCAGCCGCACCACCGCCTCCACCTGGTCGGTGCCCAGCGTCAGCTGCTGGCGGGTGCGGCGGCCCAGCGGCGTCTCCACCGAGGGGAGGAGCGTGAGCTCGACGTCGAGCACCTTCGCCTCGGGGAGCTCACCGGCGCGCGTGAGCGCGAGCCCGCGCCGCACCTCTGAGAGCTCGAGCTCGGGCAGGTTCACCGCCACCCGGTTGCCGGCGAGCGCGGCGGTGACGCTCTGCCCATGCACCTGCAGCCCGCGCACCCGCATCGGGCCCTCGAGTCCGGGCAGCAGGCTGACCTCGTCTTCGGGGGTGAGCCGGCCGGACCAGAGGGTGCCGGTCACCACCAGGCCAAAGCCCTTCGCGGTGAAGGCGCGATCGATGGGGAGGAAGACGGGCGCGTCGGGGCCCCGCCCCGGCTCCGGCTCGGCGGCGCACTGGGCGACGAGGCGATCGATCTCCTGCGTGAGCGCGGGCAGGCCCTCGCCCGACCTGGCGCTCACCGGCAGCAGCGCGGCGCTCTCGAAGGGCGTGCCCTCGACCAGGGTGCGCAGGTCGGCCTCGAGCAGCTCGAGCCACCCTTCGCCCAGCCCCGGGAGGAGATCGGCCTTGGTCACCACCAGCACGCCCTTGCGCACGCCCAGCAGGGTGCAGATGTCGACGTGCTCGCGGGTCTGCGGCATCACGCCTTCGTCGGCGGCGATCACCAGCAGGGCGACGTCGATGCCGCCCGCGCCCGCGGCCATCGCCTTCACGAAGCGCTCGTGCCCGGGGACGTCGATCACCCCCACCGTCTGGCCGGAGGGGAGCTTCAGGTGCGCGAAGCCGAGCTCGAGGGTGATGCCGCGCCGCTTCTCCTCGGGCAGGCGATCGGTGTCGATGCCGGTCAGCGCCTTCACCAGCGAGGTCTTGCCGTGATCGACGTGCCCGGCGGTGCCGACGATCATGGGCGTCCCTCCCTCTGCCTGCGCGCGGGGAGAGGGTCGGGGTGAGGGGCAGACCCGATCACCGCCGGCGGGCCACGGCGGCCGGCTTCTCTTTGAGCTCCGGCTCGAAGCGCACGTCCTCCACCACGTCCTGGTAGTCCCAGGGGAAGACGAAGAAGTCGTCCGAGGTGAGGGCGGCGAAGTCGGGCTCGAAGCGGCCCGGGCGGGCGATCAACGCCGCGGTCTTGATGGCCCTGGCGCCCTGCGCGCGCGCCAGGCGGGTGGCGAACTCGATGCTGTCGCCCGAGCTGGCCACGTCGTCGACGATCAACACCCGGCGGCCGGCGAGCTCTTTGGGCATGTCATCGGTCACCCGCGAGGAGCGCCCGGTGTCCCGGCTGCGGTGGGTGACGCGCACGGGAAAGAACTCGGCCTTGAGCGCGCTGGCGAGCGCGCCACCGACGAACACCCCGCCGTGCACCAACCCCACCACCGCTTCGGGCTTGAAGGCCCTGGAGGCGGCGCGGGCGAGGGCCTGCACCTGCCGATCGAAGTCACCCCAGCTCAGCTCCTTGATCGGCTTCTGGCCGCGGCCGTACTCAGCGCCGGGAAG
>VFKJ01001020.1 GCA_009885595.1 Myxococcales bacterium
CGCCGCAGCGCGTGGGGTCGAGCCAGGTCGAGCCCGAGACCGACACGATGCCGTCGAACACCTCGGGCGCGTCGCACGCCAGCCGCAGCGCCATGAAGGCGCCGTTGGATTGACCGACGACGAACACGCTCTTCACGGCGTGCTGCGCCTTCACGTCGTCGACCAGCCCGCGAAAGAAGGCCACGTCGTCGACGGGGAGGCCTTCGAAGTTGCAGCACTCCTCGGTGGCGTTCCAGAAGCGCCGACCGGATCGATCCTGTGTGCCGTGCGCCTCGAGGTAGAGGAAGCGCTTCTCGTCGACCTGCTTCGAGAAGGGAAAGAGGAAGTCCTGCCCGATGCCGTTCACCCCGTAGCCGTGCGCGAGGATCAGCAGCGGCAGGGCGGTGCCGTCGTCGCCCTTCGGGATCTTGAGCTCGTAGGGGCGGCCGTTGACCTGGTGTTCGGGGGCACAGGCGACGAAGAGCAGCAGCAACGACCAACGCATGGGCGCACCGTAACGAAGCGGTGACCGAATGGCGCGGGTCACATCGAGTCTCGGCGCGCGGTGTGGCCTACTGCGGCGCATGCGATGGCTTTGGGTGGTTTTGCTGAGCAGTTCGAGCTTCGCCGTGCCCCTGGTGCTCGAGGGTGAGCTGCCCGAGGGGGGCCCGGACTTCGTGATGATTCCCTTCGAGGTGCCCGCGGGCACCGAGGAGATCTCCGTCACGCACCCCAAGCTGCAGGCCGAGAACATCCTCGACTACGGCGTGTTCGACCCGGCCGGGTTTCGCGGGTGGGGCGGCGGCAACGCGGAGCCCGCGGTGGTGGGGCGGCTCGCTTCCTCGCGCAGCTACCTGGCCGGGCCGATGCCGGCGGGGCAGTGGAGCGTGCTCATCGGCAAGGCGAAGATCGTCGTCGCGCCGGCGCGGTACCGGCTGGAGATCGATCTCCGCACCACCGCCACCTTGCCCGCGCAGACGCAGCGCACGCCCTATCGCGCCACCCGGCTCAGTGAGGAGACGCGCTGGTACGCGGGCGATCTACACGTGCACTCGCGTGAGAGCGGCGACGCCAGCCCGACGCTGGACGAAGTGGCGGCGTTCGCGCGCAGCCGCGGGCTCGATTTCGTGGAGTACTCCGAGCACAACACCGTCTCTGCGCTCGACTTCTTCGCAGACGTGCAGCCCCGGCACCCCGACGTGTTGCTGCTGCCGGGCGTCGAGTTCACCACCTACGCAGGCCACGCCAACGGCATCGGCGCGACCCGCTACGTCGATCACCGGCTCGGGTACGGTGAGTGGACGCTCGACCAGGCGATCGCGCAGTTCGCCACCCAGGACGTGGTGTTCTCGCTCAATCACCCGCTGCTCGATCTCGGGCAGACCTGCATCGGCTGTGCATGGAAGCACCCGTTCCCCCGCGAGCGCACTGGCGCGGTGGAGATCGGCACCGGCGGGTTCGACA
>VFKJ01000656.1 GCA_009885595.1 Myxococcales bacterium
ACGGTGATGGAGTACCCGGTGCTGCTGGGCGCGGTGAACGAGTAACTCGTCGCGCTCGCGCTCACGGTCTGATCGGGTCCGAGGTTGTTCTGCAGCACGAGCCCGCTGCCCGCCAGCCCGGTGATCGTGCCTCCGACGGTGAAGGTGGTGGCGGTGCAGGTGATGTTCACGTTGGTGACGTTCGCCGTCGTGACGGTGCCGGCCGCGTTCGAGACGAAGCAGGTCTGCGTGGGGTTCGACGGCTGCGTGAGCACCGACACCGCGTAGAGATTTCCGCTCGCGACGGTGAAGCTGTAGGTGGTCGAGCCCGAGGGGAGCGAGGCGTTGCCGCCTCCGTTGTTCTGCAGCACGAGGCCACTTCCCGTGAGCCCGGTGATGGTGCCACCCACGGTGAAGCTGTCGGTGAGGCAGGTGACGTGCACGTTGGTGACCGCTGAGGCCGCCACCGTGCCGCTCGGGTTCACCAGCGAGCAGGTCTGGCTGGGGCTGGTCGGCTGCGTCTTCACCGTGAGCGCGTAGGCGCCGCCGCTGGGAAGGTTGAACTGGTAGCTGGTGGCGCCCGACACCACGGGCAGATCGGTGCCGTCGCTGTTGTGCAGCACCAGGCCCGAGCCCGAGAGCCCGGTGACGGTGCCCCCCACTGGGAAGAGATCGGTGGCGCAGGTGAGATCGATGTTGGTGACGTCGACGCTGGTGGTGGTGCCCCCCGCGTTGACCAGCGTGCACGTCTGGTTCGGAGTGGTGGGCTGCGTCTTCACGCTGATCGTGTACGCGGCGTCGCGCGGCACGATGAACGAGTAGCTGGTGGCGCCCGGCTGCAGCGTGAGATCGCCGGTGCCGTTGTTCTGCAGCATGAGGCCGGTGCCCGAAAGCCCGGTGACCCGCCCGCCGATCGTCACCGGGTTCGACATGCAGAACACCTGCAGATCGAGCACGTCACCCGCGCCCACCACCCCGAAGCCGCTCTGGATCACGCAGCTCTGCGTGGGCCGGGTGGGCTGGGTCGCGACCGAGACGGTGTACGGCGCGCCGCTGCGCACCGGGGTGGCGAAGCGGAAGGGGCCGTTGGCCGCGATGGTGAGATCGTCGTCGCCGTTGTTTCGCAGCACCAGGCCGGTGCCGGTGAGCCCGGTGACCGTGCCTCCAACCGCGAAGGACTGGGTGACGCAGGTGACCTCGACGTCCACCACGTTCGCGCCCGAGACGGTGCCAGTGCCGCGCGCCACCTGGCACAGCTGCGCGGGGCCGGTCGGGTGCGACTTCACCGTCACCACGTAGGGCTGGCCATCGAGGATGGGCGTGTCGAAGCTGAAGGGGCCGGGAATGCGCACCGGGAGCAGCTCGGTGCCGTTGAGCTCGAGACCGAGCCCCGAGCCTTCGAGGCCGATGACTTTGCCTTCGATGCGGAAGCGGGAGACGACCTGGGGACCGGGACACGCGGAGAGCGCTGCCAGCACCAGCGGCAGGGAGAGGCGGCGGAGCATGCGCCGCACCCTACCTCCGCAGGCGCAGTGAGTCGCGAAGGTCGCCTCGAGAGAACGCCGTGAGTGAAGGGTCTGCTTCGTTGCTCGCATCCCGCGGGCCCTCTGCTCGAGCAAGGGCGCTCACGGGAACTGGTGAGTGCGCGGTCTGTTGCGGATACTGCCACAAAGCTCAGTTTCTCTCGCCTCGCCATCCTGTGTTGCTCGGAAGAGTGAGACATGGGCGCGCAGAACACCTGGTCTCGATGCTTTGTGGCAGTATCCGCAACACGTCACCTGAGGATCCTCGCCTGCGCCGAGAGCCCGCACGCAGCGAGCACGCACAGATCCTGTGCTCACCACGCCCTTCTGCGCCGTCGTTCAGCGGCGAGCGCGCCTTCTGGGAACGAACGCCGCCACTTGTGGCTCATCTCCCGCCGCGCGCGCGGTCAGGCAGATCTGCGAGATGCGCGGGCCAAACCGCTCCCACCTCGACTCGCCGGTGCCCTTCACCGCCAGGAACTCGTCCCGCGTGGTCGGCAGCGCCGCGGCCAGGGCGTACAGGGTGGCGTCGTTGAAGATGATGAACGGTGGCACGCCGAGATCCTGCGACAGCTCCCGCCGCCAGCGCTTGAGTTCCTCCGCCGCGAGCGTGGAGAACTTTTCCGGCAGCCCCCTCGACTCCGCTCGGGGTGAACGGTGGCCGGGAGCAGTCGTTCCGCGACGGACCGCGAGCCTGGTCCCCACGCACACGTCGCACGAGCCGCACGACTGCGTGAACGGCACCTCTTCCCCG
>VFKJ01000307.1 GCA_009885595.1 Myxococcales bacterium
CTCCCCGACCCTCTCCCCCGCGGGGGAGAGGGAGATTAGCGGGGGGCGCTGGCGCGGGGCGCGACGACCACCCGCTCCGAGGCGATCGCCGGCGGTGGTGCGTGCTGCCGCGCCCACGACGCCAGGTAGGCGTCTTCTTCCTTCGCCCAGCGCGCGTCCGACCAACCGAGCTCGGCCTGGCAGATGCCGCGAATGCGCGGCAGGTGCTCCACCCCGCCCTCCTGGAGAATCAGCCCGGCGCGCACCCGCCGCAGCAGCAGGTCTTCCAGGTGCACCACCCGCTCGACCCGCGCGGCGTGCCGCAGCTCGGCCCAGAGGAACCAGGTCTCCGGGATCCGCTCGAGCTCACCGTCACGCGCCGCGTCGACCAGCGCCGGAGTCCAGGTGCCGTACCGCCCCGCCAGCCGCCGCCGCTCGAGCACGTCGAGCTCACCCCAGCGCGCGCCCATCGGAGGGGGCGGGAACTTGCCGCGCTTCTCCGCCTTCATCGGCGGCCTGGGCAAGGTGAGCTCGACCTTGTCGATCGCCTCGCGGGCGATCTCCCGGAAGGTGGTCAGCTTCCCGCCGGTCACCGTCCACAGCCCGCGCTCGTGCCAGATGACGTGCTCGCGCGATTCCTTCGAGGGGTCCTTCTTCCCGCTGCCGATCACCGGGCGCACGCCCGCGTAGCTCGACACCGCGTCGCCCACGTGCAGCGACAGCCCGGGAAAGGCCGCGCGCGCCGCTTCCACCATGGTGGTCGCCTCGGCCGGGGAGATGTGCGGCGTCTCGTCGAGCGGGCGATCGTGATCGAGATCCGTCGTGCCCAGCAGCGTCAGCCCTTCCCACGGGTAGGCGAACAGCGGCCGCCCGTCGACGGGGTGACGGAAGGCCACCGCCTGCGCCACGGGAAAGCGCCACGAGGGGAACAACAGGTGGCTGCCCCGCAGCGGCCGAATCGCCGCCTTCGCGTGCACGCCCGCGCGCAGCACGTCAGCCCACGCGCCGGTGGCGTTCACCACCACGCGCGCGTCGAGCTTCACCACCCGGCCCTGCTCGCGATCGCGCACCACCACGCCCGACACCTTCCCGTCGCGGTCGAGCAGCTCTTCCACCTTCGCGTAGTTGAGCGCCGTGGCGCCGGCGGCGAGCGCGTCGAACAACACCCGCAGCACCAGGCGGGCGTCGTCGGTCTGCGCGTCGCGGTACCAGAAGCCGCCGCTCAGGCGATCGAGCCGCAGCCGGGGCGCCAGCATCAACAGATCAGACACGCTCAGCGCCTTGTGGGGCACGCCGCTGCCGAAGAAGTCGTAGAGCCGCAGGCCCGCGCGCAGCATGCGCTTGCCCATGCGGTCGCCGTCGTAGCTCGCCATCAGGAAGCCGATCGGCTCGACCAGCCCGGGCAGTTCGTTGAGCAGCCGCTCGCGCTCGCGCACCGCCTGGTACGTGAGCCGCAAATCTCCCTGCGCCAGGTAGCGCAGCCCGCCGTGCACCAGCTTCGAGCTGCGGCTCGAGGTGCCCGAGGCGAAGTCACCCTGCTCTACCAGCACCGCGTCGAGGCCGCGCCGCGTCGCCTCGTGGAGCAGCCCCACGCCGGTGATGCCGCCGCCGACGATGACGAGGTCCCACGTGCCGTGGCTCTCGAGGCGGTTCCACGTCTGCTCGCGAGAGGCGTTGGGCGTCATGGCAGCAGCTTTCCGGGGTTCATCAACCCCTTCGGGTCGAACCCGCGCATCACGCGCTCGAGCGTGGCCATGCCCAGCGCGCCCTTCTCGGCCGCGAGGTACGGCGCGTGGTCGACGCCCACGCCGTGCTGGTGGCTGATGGTGCCGTGGCCGGCGACGATCGCCTCGCTGGCCACCTTCTTGAGGTGACGCCAGCGCTCCAGCGTCTCCTCGGGCGTGGCCGCCAGGCGGAAGAGGTAGGTGGTGTAGATGCTCGAGCCGTCCGAGTAGAGATGAGAGAGGTGCGTGTAGACGTGCGCCTTCTCGTTCCACTTCTCCAGGCCGCCGCGCAGCGCCGCTTCGATGTCGCGCAACAGCTTGGGCACCGCCGACCAGGGCGCCGCCGTCTCCAGGGTGTCGACCGCGTAGCCTAAGTCCCACAAGGAGTTGCGCAGGTACGGCGCGCGGAAGCGGTTCTTCGTCCACTGCGCGCCGAAGGTGCGGCCCGCGGAGATGCCCGCGTGCTTGCGCGTCAACGCCAGCGCCTGCTCCAGGGCGAAGCTCACCGTGTCCGCGGTGCCGGTGCTGCCGATCAGCAGCAGGGCCTTGCCCTCGCCTGCCCCGCGGAACTTCATCCACGCCTCGAGCGCGCCCAGGAGGCGCTCGTGGCCCGCCAGCATCAACATGGTGCGCGCTTCTTCCGGCGCGGAGAGCCGCAGCATCGAGAGCGGCAGCTTCGCCTGCGCGATGGTGCGCGAGGCGGCCAGGCCCTCTTCCCAGCCGGGGAAGAACACGCCGACGAACTCCTCGCGCTCGGGCAGCAAAGAGACCCGCACCGTCGCCTCGGTGATCACCCCCAGCCGCCCCTCGGAACCGAGCACCAGTTCCTTCAGGTCAGGGCCCGCCGCCGACGCGGGGAAGACGGGCAGCTTGAGGGTGCCCTGCGGCGTCTCCACCTGGCCGCCGGCGAAGAGCCTCTCGATGCGCCCGTAGTGCGCCGATTGCTGGCCGCTGCTGCGGGTGGCGATCCACCCGCCGAGGGTCGATTGCTCGAAGCTCTGGGGGAAGTGCCCGAGCGTCAGCCCGTGCGCCCGCAGCCGCGCCTCGAGATCAGGCCCCGAGACGCCCGCACCGAAGGTGGCGAGCCGGCTGACGGTGTCGAGCTTGAGCAGGCCCGACATGCGCTTGAGGTCCATCGTCACCGTGGGGCCGCCGGTCGCTTCCGGGTTGATGTGGCCCGCCACGCTGGAGCCGCCGCCGTAGGGAATGAGCCGGGTCTGCGTGCGCTGCGACCACTCGAGCAGCGAGCGCACGTCTTCACTGGTCTCCGGGTAGGCGACCGCGTCGGGGAACACGCCCAGCTTTCCCGAGCGCAGCGCCACCCAGTCTCCGAAGCTCTGCCCGCGCGCGTGGCGCAGGCGATCTTCCGCGTCGAAGGAGAGGAAGGACGCTTCGTTGACGCGGCTCTTCGGCACGCTGCCGAGCACCTCGGCGATGGTCGCGCTCTTCGTCACCGTGGCGGGCCCCACCCACTCCGCCAGGGCGGACCGGCTCTTCACCGGCACCTCGTAGCTGTGGCTCTCGTCTCCCCAACCGTTCCAGCGCCTCATCGGGAAACCTCCTGCGCGCGTGTCTTGCGCTCCAACTTCGACCAGTGATCGAGGCTGTGCTGCATCGCCTCTCGGGTGACCTTTTCCGCGCGCTCGGGCTGCTGCCGCTTCGCCGCCTGCTCGAGCGCGTCGTAGAACGCGGCGGACGCGCGCCGGGCCGCGGGGGCCTCGAAGTAGAGGACCGCCATCACCCGGTAGAGATCTCCAAAGCCGTTCAAGATGAGCGTGAAGACCGGGTTCTGGGACGCGGTGGTGAGGGCGAGGTGCAGCTGCCAGTCGAAGTCGCCGAACGCCTCGGCGGTCTGCGCGGGGCGCCGGCCGGCGTGGAGGAGCTCGGCGATCGCCCTGGGCTGCTCCGCCACCGCCGCGCGCGCGTAGGCCGGCGCCATCGCCAGGCGCACCTCGAGGAGGTTGGCCACGAAGCGCTCGGGCAGGGGACCGCCGTTGCGCACCACGGCGGCCAGCACGTTCAAGCCGCCCTCGCGCCAGATGTCGCGCACCCGGGTCGACTTGCCGTGGCGCACTTCGATCCACCCGTCGCGGTCGAGGCGCTGCAGCGCTTCGCGCAAGGTGGGGCGGGTGACGCCCAGCTGCAGCGCCAGCTCCCGCTCGGAAGGCAGGGTGCTGTCGGGCGGAAAGTGCCGGGAGAGGATGCGGCTGACCAGCTCTCCCTCTGCGTGAGCGGCCGGCCGGCGCTGCGGGGGGAGCGAGGTGAGGGCGGTCATGCCCACCTCATAACAGGTAAGAGGTCTGACCAGTCAAGCCCCACCCCAACGACGGCCGTCAGCCAAGGGGAGGACCTGATCAGCGCCTGACCGCGCGCCAGGCGCGCAGCGCGTACTGCAGCCCCGCGCCCAGGCCGAGCACGCCGCACCCGAGCGTGAGGGGCACCCACGCCGCGACCCACCCGCTGAGCACCGCGGCGAAGAGCGCGAACTGGGCCACGGTGGCGGCCTTGCCCAGCACCATCGCCCGCCAGGGGATGCCGCTCTTGCGCAGGCGCGGCACGGTGAAGCGGGCGATCACCAGCGGCAGCAGCACCAGCTCGCGGGCCGAGGCGACCACCGCCATCCACGCGGGGGGCTGCTGCGTCACCCACACGGCCACCAGCACCGAGAGGATGAAGAGCTTGTCGCAGAGCGGATCGAGCCAGGCGCCCATGCTCTCCGCGGGGAGCCCGGCGCGCCGCGCAAACCAACCATCTGCCCAGTCGGACACCGCGGCCATCACCATCAAGCCGAGCAGCCACAGCGCGTTCGCCGGCGCCGCCCAGATCAACGCCGCCATCGGCACCCGCGAGAGCGTGAGCAGGTTGGGCAGTGTCCCCAGCTCGCGCAGCAGGGGTCTGGGAGAGGTGATCGCCATCAGGGCAACAATGCGCCCGAGCAGGGGTCCCTCGCCATGACGGGACGCACGGCCCCCCTCGAACGGGGATTGAAAGTTTTGCGCCCGTCCCCGCGCCCCTTGCGTGCGGGGGCGGCTGACGCGGGCCGTCTCGGTTAGGGTGCGCCGCATGGCTACCTTCCTCGAGCAGCTCAAGGCAGTGACCGTGGTCGTCGCAGATACGGGCGACTTCGAGTCCATTCAGAAGTTCCGCCCGCGCGACGCGACCACCAACCCCTCGCTCATCTCGGCGGCGTCGGCGATGCCGCAGTACCAGGGCCTGGTGGCGCAGGCGCTCGACTGGGCGCGCAAGGACAGCCAGGACCCCTCGAAGGCCGCCATCGCCAGGCGCGCGGTCGACCGGCTGGCGGTCGAGTTCGGCATGGAGATCCTCAAGGTGGTGCCGGGCCGCGTCTCCACCGAGGTGGACGCGCGGTTGTCGTACGACACCGACAAGAGCATCGAGAAGGCGCGCGAGCTGATCGCGATGTACGCGAAGGCCGGCATCGGCAAGGAGCGGATCCTGATCAAGCTCGCGTCGACCTGGGAAGGCATCAAGGCCGCCGAGGTGCTCGAGCGCGAGGGCATTCACTGCAACCTCACGCTGCTGTTCGGCTTCCACCAGGCGGTCGCGTGCGCGGAGGCGAAGGTGACGTTGATCAGCCCGTTCGTGGGGCGGATCCTCGACTGGTACCTCAAGAGCACGGGGAAGAGCTCGTACACGCCCGCGGAAGATCCCGGGGTGAAGTCGGTCACCCGCATCTACGAGTACTACAAGACCTACGGGTACAAGACCGAGGTGATGGGCGCGAGCTTCCGCAACGTGGGGGAGATTACGGAGCTGGCGGGCTGCGACCTGCTGACCATCGCCCCGAAGCTGCTGGCCGAGCTCGAGGGCATGCAGGGTGAGCTGCCGCGCAAGCTGGACCCCGCGAAGAAGTCGGCCGACGCGAAGGTGAGCCTCGATCGCGCGGCGTTCGATCGGATGCACGCCGCCGATCAGATGGCGACGGACAAGCTGAAGGAAGGCATCGACGGGTTCTCCAAGGCGATCACCGACCTGGAGAAGCAGCTCGAGACGAAGCTGACCTGAAGTCAGTCCGCCGGGGCGCGCAGGGTGACCTTCGGAGGCTTGCCCTCGCGCTCGGTGAGCATCAGCCACTGACGCAGGGGCTTCTTGCCCTTCGCCTCGAACCACACGTCGAAG
>VFKJ01000567.1 GCA_009885595.1 Myxococcales bacterium
ACCGCCGTCGCTGAGCAGCGCACCTACGCCCCCGAGCGTCGATGCTGGGTCGAGCGCACCGCCGCCGCTGGCCAGCCCGCCACCGCCGCTGAGCTCTCCACCGCCGCTGCTCTCTCCACCGCCGCTGCTCTCTCCACCGTCGCCGAGCGCCCCCCCAGAGGGAAGCGAGCCGCTGCCAAACAGCAGCGTGGGCACTGGGTCCCAGGCGAGCGCGCCTTCGACGCTCGGCACAACGCCGCTCAGTGCCGCGCCCTCGACCGCGAGCGCACCCTCGCCGATCGGCGCACCGCCGCTCAGGGACGGTCCTTCGACGCTCGGCGCCCCCCGACCGAGCAGCTCTTTCTCCACCTCGAGCACCCCGCCCCAGGCGAGCGCGCCTCCGACGCTCAGCGCCGCTCGTCCGCCGCTCCCCCCGAAGGAGATCACCGGGGTGCCGCTGCTCACGGTGCCGCCGCTGCCCAGCGCCTCGGGCTCGCGGGCCTCTGGCTTCTTCGCCGCCGCGCCGGCTCAGGTTCAACCTTCGGCCGCCAAGCCCACCTCCGGAGCGTTCGTCGCACACGCGCCCGTCATCCGTCGGGACTCGGGCAACTTCGTCGCCTACGTGCCGCCCCCTTCGGCTCCGCTCAGGCCAGCCCCGGCCGCGCCCACACACACCGACAAGGCGAACTCCGGGCTCTTCCCCGAAGCGCCCTCGGTGCCCGCGTCCGCGGCGACGGACAAGGACGAAGAGATCTTCGATGGCGACATCGAGCAGATCTTCGACGGGGATGGCCCGGTAGAGGTGGGGGCCGACGAGATCGTCGAGGTCCCCGAGACCGAGCCGCCTTCCATCACGGACGAGTCGGTGGTGATGGCGTCCGAGGAGTCGGTCACCACGGTCGACACCGACGCTTCGCCGCCGCCGTCTGCGATTGACCCGTGGCTCGCGCAGCTCGTGCACGGCTACTGCCCCCCAGAGTCGGGGCTGTTCGAACGTCACACCCCGCCTACCACCATGCCGGGTCGCGATACCTGACAGGTCTTGCGATCATGGCGGTTTACCGGCTCTTGCGCGCAGTGCAGACTGCCCGCTCCCACCGCTCGCCGAGGTTCCATGGAGCGCCGCGCCCTCATCGTTGAAAGCCAGAACGACTTCGCCTTGACCCTCGCCTCCGTGCTCAAGGGGGCCGGTTTCCAAACCAGCCTCGCCGCCAGCGCGCACGACGCCCAGCGAGAGCTGGAGAAGCGCCGTCCCGACGTCGTCATTCTGCGCGCCGAGCTGCCAGATCAATCGGGCTTCGTGCTGTGCGGAGCGATCAGGAAAGGCAGGTTTGGTCAGAACCTCCCGGTCATCCTCCTCTCCTCTGATTCCGGGCCCGAGGCGCTGCAGCAGCACTCGCAGGGTCCCAACGCCGCCAACGGGTACCTGGCGATCCCCTTCGAGATGGGCGAGCTGGCGAACCTCACCCAGACGATCGTTCCTGCCGACGCCTCGAGCCCCAGCGACTCGCTCGACGACATGGACGGAGAGCTGGAAGCCGCGCTGCAGGGTGGCCCCGCGGTGGAGGCCCCCAGCGCCGCGCCCCCTCCGCTGAAGACCGGTGGCCCGCCGCGCCTGCCCCGCCGGGAGCGCCGCAGCGCGCTGACCGACGAAGACAAGGCGTTCCTCGATCGCTCGTTCGGCTCGATCGCCGATCGCAAGACCGAGCTGCTGGCCGAGTCGCGTGAACTGAAGCGGCCGCCCCGTCGCGACGCGATGGGCACCCCGGAAGCGAAGATCCAGATCCTGCGCGACGAGCTCAAGAGCCGCGAGGCGCAGATCGCCCGCATCTCGGAGATCTGGAGCGTGCGCGAGCGCGAGCTGCTCTCCGTAGAGGACCGGCTCAACGAGAAGGACGTCGAGATCCAGGGCCTGAAGATGCAGGGTGACGATCTCACCCGGCGCCTCAACGACGCGCAGAACACCATGGTGGAGAAGGAGCGCGAGCACGGCCGCCAGATCGAAGATCTCCTGCTCCAGAAGTTCATCGGCGAGAAGGAAGTCATCGAGGTCGTCTCCGCCAAGGAAAAGGAGATCAACGTCCTCCGTCGCGAGCGGAGCGCGATGGAAGAGGAGATGAGCAGGAAGGGCCAGGAGCTCGAGCAGGCTCACAAAGAGTTCGAGCAGATGGAGAAGGAGTACAACCTCGCGACCCTCGAGTTCGAGGTCAAAGAGAAGGAGCTCGCCGAGACGGTGCAGGCGCGGGAGAGCACCGCCGCCCAGCTCCACGCCGAGCTCGAGGCAGTCCACCAGACGCAGGAGCAGACGGTCTCGGAGCGCGACGCGAAGTACGCCGACTTCGAAGGCCAGCTCTCCGCGCTGACCGAGACGCTGGAGAAGACGCAGAACGAGCGCGACGTCGCGGTGCGCGAGCTCGAGAGCAAGCTGCGCCTGTCCGAAGAGCACGCCCAGCAAAGCGACGCCGAAGGCGAGCGCCTCACCCAGGAGCTGGCCGACGCCCGCGAGCGCGCCACCCAGAAGGTCAGCGAGCTCGACACCGAGATCGCCACCCTGCACACCCAGCTCGAGGCGCTGGGCACCCAGAAGCAGGAGATGGAGCAGCAGCTGCAGGATCAGCTGCTGCAGCGCGATGGCCGGGTGGCCCAGCTGGAGAAGGACCTCACCGAGACGGTCGAGCAGAAGGATCGCCAGGAAGCGCAGCTGCAGGCCGACATCCAGGCGCGGCTCGAGGCGATAGGTGAGCTCGAAGGTGAGGTCGAGGCGGTCAAGGCGGCGCTGGCCGATCGCGAGGCCGAGTTCGCCGGCGAGACGGGCGAGCTGGGCGCGCAGATCAGCGAGCTGACGCAGACCACGCAGCAGCAGGCCCAGGCGATCGCCGAGCTCGAGACCTCGAACACCGATCGGCAGCGGTCGATCGACGCCCTCAACGCCGACGTGTCGGACAAGGCCGCGCGCATCACCGA
>VFKJ01000033.1 GCA_009885595.1 Myxococcales bacterium
GAGATCGAACGCTTCATCAAGTCTGACGTGGAGCGCCGCTTCAACCAGGGCGAGCTGCTGGGCACCACCGTGCCCCGCAACAACGGCGAGAGCTGAAAGGCATGCGCGAGGTCTTCTTCGAACGCGCGGTGCGGGCCGAGCCTGCCCGCGTGCTCCAGCGGATCGAGCGGTGGCTGACGGCGAACGGCTACGAGGTCTCGACGCGCTCGAACCTCGAGCTCAACTTCCTCGGGGCCAGCACCAGCGGTCGTCATCGGCTCACGGTGCGCGCCGACGGCGCCAGCGTGCGGTTTGGCTTCGTCCCGGGCGCCCCCGGCGTCGCCCTGCCAGACGCGCAGGAGCTCGAGCGCCGCGTCGACGCCTGCCTGCAGGACCTGAACGCGCCCGCCCCCGCGCAGGGTGCAAAGCCTGCGAGTCCCTTTGGGCTTCGCTGCTCCATCTGCGCCACCCCGCTGTCCCCCGACGACCGGAACTGCCCGATGTGCGGCATGACGCAGCCCTGAGCGTCATCCCTTCGCGGCCGCAAGATTGCAGCGGTGCGTCGGCATGGCCTTCCAACTCGAGGCGGCGCGGCAGCAGCTCTCGCAGCGCCTGTCATACTGGCAGGGGCAGCTCGACGAGGTGCTCGGCAAGGGCGTGGAGCTCGAGGTGGATCCGGTCGGGCTGCCCGACGACGAGCCGCACCTCGAGCGCTTCACCTTCACCGCCCTGGGGGCGCTGCGCGACGCCCTCAGCGACGCCGTGCTCAGGGATCCCCGCTTCGCCGAGCGCTTCCGCGCGCGGGTCTCGAAGGTGCTGGTGCGCAACGACACCTCGGCCGCGACGTCCCGCTTCGACTACGAGGTCGGCCGACGGTTGTTAGTGGTGATCACCACGCCTGAGCTCAAGCACTGGCTCGACTTTTTGGCCCTGCAAGAGTTCCTGCAACAGGAGCTGTGAGGCCCACACCGGCCCCTTTCACGAAGCCCTCGGAGCGCGAGGCAGGCTGTGCGAGCATCACGGCATGTTCGTTCGTGACTCGATGACGCCCAGGCCCATCACCATCACCGCGCAGGAGTCGCTGCAGGGCGCGATGGAGCTGATGGCCATGAAGCGCATCCGCCACCTGCCCGTGGTGGATGCGAGCGGAAAATTGATCGGCATGGTGACTGACCGCGATCTGCGGCGCGTCGCGCCTTCTCCGTTGTTCGGCGGCGCCCCCGAGGAAGTGGAAAGCCAGCTCGAGGGCACCACCGTCGAGCGCGTGATGATCAAGTCGACCGCCACCATCGGCCCCAACGCGCGGCTGCAAGACGCCATGAAGCTGATGGTGGAGAAGAAGTACGGCGCATTGCCGGTCATCGACGGGGTGCGCCTGGTGGGCATCATCACGCCCATCGACGTGATGAAGAGCTGGCTCGAGGCCCAGCCGTAATCAGAAGGCCGGCCGGTTCTCGTCGCGCTGCTGCTCGAGGCCCTGCACCGCGCGCACCCGCGCCCACCAGTATTCCGGGTCGCGCTGGTTGGCGCCCTTGAGGGCTGAGCGGGTCTTGAGCGCCTGCTGGCGTTGACCCGCGGTGTCCTGCGCGCGGGCGAGGTCGAGCCGGCAGGCGTGGGCGGTCTGCGTGCACGCCGCGAACTCGGTGATGGCGCGCGTCGCGTTCTTCTTCTGCAGGGCGATGAGCCCGCGGGCGTGCGCCACCGCGTCGGCCAGCTCGGCGTCGTGGGGCTGCGCGCGCAGCGGGGAGGCGAGCTGGGTGAGCGTCTTCTCGGCCTCCTGCACCTTGCCCGCCCGCACCAGCGCTTCGAGCAGCGCGTGCAGCCGGCGGGTGTCGAGGGAGCGCCGCTGCCCGTCGGTGAGCGAGGGGAACTTGGTGGCGCCCAGCACGATCAACCTGTCCAGCGCCTCGCGGTAGCGGCCCTGCGCCAGGAAGAAGCGGCCTCGCAAGAGCCGGGCGTCGGCCACGTGCGACTCCAGGCCCAGGCGCAGCGCGTCTTGTTCCAGCTCATCGAGCGCGCGGTAGGCCTCGCCGGGTTGATCGTCGGCGAGGTAGCTCCAGGCGGTCCATTCCATCAGCTTCAGCCGATCGTCCTGCGCGGGGGCGTTGCGGCGCGCCTTCTCGATCGCCGCGCGGGCGCAGAACCAATCACCCTCGAGCGCGCACACCGTGGCGACGCCGTGACCCGAGGCCCAGAAGGTTCCCCCGGAGCTCTCCAGGGCGCGCAGGTAGGCGGCCTTCGCTTCTTCGAGCTGATCATTCGCCAGCAGGGCGTCGCCCAGCGAGTCGTGGGCGTTGGGCTCGAGCGGCGCGACCTGCGCGTACTGCCGCAGCGCCATCACCGCTTGCGGGTGGTTCTCCAGGCCCACGTAGGCGTAGCCCAGCAGGTTCCAGGCGGCGCCCCGCTCGGGAGCGAGCTCGGTGGCGCGGCGGGCGGGCGGCACCATCTCGGCCCACTTGCGCAAGACGCCGGCGCGCTGGGCGACGGCGAAGTTCACCATGTACGAGCGCGGATCGTAGACGAGCGCCGAGCGGAGCAGCGACAGCGCCTGCTCGTCGTCACCGCGGTGCTGGGCGGCCAGCGCCATCACCTGCAGCCGCTCGACCTCGGTGAGCGAGGAGCTGCCGGCGACCGCGTCGTCCACCAGCTTCCTGCCGTTCGCGCCGGGCGTGAGCGCGCCGAGGTGAGCCCACGCGAGCACGCACGCGGGATCGACGGCGACCGTCTGGGTGAAGAGCTCGCGCGCTTCATCGAGGTGCACGTTGGCCAGCGCGTCCCAGCCGCGGTGAAAGAACGGCCTCGCGGCGGGCCGGCACGACAGCGACTCTTCTTCAGCCGGGGGAACGGGTGAGGCTGCGAACGAAACGACCGAACTGCACACGGCGCAGAGCGCCACCACACGGAGCAGGGAGTTCATGGGAATGGTCCTCCTTCCAGAACCCGGCAGTGCGTACCGGAGCGGTGCCGGCGGACGGCGTCGGCGCACCCCAGTCTCCTGCGGCAGTTGTGCCAGCGAAAGACGGCGGACCGGTGAGGTCTGGGGGGGCCGCCGCGCAAAGTGTGCACCGTTCTCTCCCTCTCCCCCGCGGGGGAGAGGGGCGGGGAGAGGGCTGGGCAGTCTTCAGGGCAACTTCACCTCGACGGGGCGCGCCCACGCGGGCCGCGGTGGAGGCGCCTCGAACAACTTCACGTTCCACTCGCCATCACCGAGCCGCTCGCCCGGCTTCCCCTCGAACTCGTAGAACGAGAACGCGCCGCCGCGCATCAGCACCGGCCTCCCCGCGCGCGGCGCCACCACCCACAGCTCATCCACGTCGCCGACCGCCAGGTGCAGCACGCGCGTCGAGCCATCGGGCAAGACCGCGGTGAACACGTCAGCGATCAACGCCTGCGAGGGCGAGTCGTCACCGTGCAGCCGCGAGAGGTGCTCGAGCTCGCTGCCGACGGTGCGCAGCCGCTCGTCCAGCGCTTGCGGAAACGGCTTGTTCGCCAGCTCGAGCTCGGACACCTCGATCAAGAACCCAAGGAACTCAGCCAGCGGCTCGCCGCCGCTGCCGCCCCACTTCGCCAGCTCGCCCGTCAATTCCAGGAGCGCGCGGTACACCTCGGGCCGCGGCTCCACGTAGCCACCCACCTTCGCCGCCGGCAGCTGGCGCGAGTCACCACCCTCGGCCATCGCCAGCGGCTGCTTCACGTAGAGCAGGGTGTCGTGGCGGAGCTCGGTGTAGCTCCCGGCGGCGGCGACCAGGGTGCGGCGCGCCCAGGCGTCGGTGGCGGCGAAGGCCGGCTGGCCGGGCGGTCTCTCGAGCAACGACCGCAGCACCTCGAGCCAGCGCGCCGAGAGCCCTCCCCCGGCCCCCAATGGCTCCGCCAGCACCTGCGCGAGCGCAGGGGAGGGTGCGAGCACGCGCTTCGCTTCCGCCGAGCCGAGCGCGGTGAAGACGTCGAGCACCGACGGCAGCGGGCGCTCCTTCGTGCCGGCGGTCTTGCCCAGCAGCGCGGTGTCGGGCGTGAGCGAGCCGCCCAGCAACCGGAAGGTGGGGCCGACGCCGAGCACCGGCGCCTTCCAGACCTTCGCGCGCAGGGCCTCGAGCGCGGCGGGCGGCACCGGCGCGGGCCAGGGCGGGAGCGCCGCGAGGTGAGGCGCCAACGCGTCGAGCCCCACGTCGTCGGCGGGGCCACTCACGAAGTCCTGCAGCGCGCGCACCTGCGCCAGCGACTTCGCCGACTCGGGATCCACCAACCGCGCCACGTCGAGCGCGCGGACGAGCCCCGTGGCGCTCAGCGCGAAGCCGCACTGCGAATAGAACGTCACCGCGCGGAAGTAGCCTTCGAGCCGGGAGCGGGCGTAGTGACCGCGCGGCGAGAAGAGGGAGAGCTCCAGGGCGCCAGGACAGGCCGAGACCGAACCGCTGCCCCGCGCCGCCACCAGCTTCTGCACGTCTTGCCTCACCCCCGTGAGGCGCGCATCGAGCGCCGCCTTGGGCTCGAGCAGCAGCAGCGCGATGGCGTGGTACTGCGTGAGCGCGCGCAGCTCGGGCGAAGGCGCCCCGGTCGAAGGCCACGCCGCGAGCGCGCGGGCGAGCTGCTTCGAGGCGAAGGCGGTGAGCGCGGGCAGCGCCACCGTCTTCTCCGTCGAGGCGAGCTCCTCGTCGAAGCGCACGTGAAAGACGTGCAGCACCACGTCGGTGGAGATGAACGACGGCACCTTCTCGTACGCGTTCCGGTCGTAGAGGGAGAAGAAGTCGCGTTCCTTGCCCTCGACCACCGTGAAGCCGTCACGCACCAGCGCGGTGCGCGCGGCCGCGGGCAGCTGCTTTGCCTTGTCCGCGTTGACGACGCCCTTGAGGCCAGCGGGCGCGACTCCGGCGAGCACCAGCGCGAGGAGGAGGCTCATGGTTTCAGCTCCGAGCAGACGAGGGGAAAACCGTCGAACGCGCAGGACAAGGTCTCGCGTTCGCCGGTGGCGGTGAGGGTCTCGAGCCCGAGCGCGCGGGTCAGCGGGAAGAGCTTCATCACCTCGCGCGAGGCGAAGCCCGAGCCCAGGAAGCGGGGCACCAGCCGACGGCCCTCGAGGCGGTACACGAAGACGCGGGTGCGCACCCGGGCGTCGAAGCGGTGCGGGGCGGCCACCCGCAGCACCACGAAGTCGCCGCCCTCGAGGGAGACCTCGAGCACCTGCTCGATGCAGAACTCGCGGGGGCCGCCTGCCAGCGTGCGGCCTTCGAGGAGGACGGTGCGCGCGCAGCCGCTGGCGTCGGGCGCACCGAGCGAGAGGACCGGGGTGGTGGCCATCACCGCCGCGAGGAGCGCGAGCACGGCAGGTGGTTTACACCAAAGAGGTCTGCCCCTCTCCCCGACTAGAGTGCGCGCCCGATGCCCCGAGTCAGCATTCTCCTCCCCGCGCGAAACGCGGGCCGTACCATCGAACGCGCCGTGAGGAGCCTGCTGGGGCAGACCTTCACCGACTTCGAGCTCGTCGCGATCGACGACGGCTCGTCCGACGACACCGGCGCCAAGCTGCGCGCGCTCGCCCGGGAAGACGCGCGGCTGCAGGTGCACACCGGGGCGGGCCGGGGGTTGATCGCGGCCCTCGACCTGGGCCTGCCCCTGTGCCGCGGCGAGCTGTTCGCGCGCATGGACGCCGACGACGAGAGCCTGCCGCTGCGCCTGGAGCGGAGCGTCGCCGCGCTCGACGCGGACCCGTCCCTGGCGGGCGTGGGCACCGGGGTGGAGATCTTCCGCGAAGACCAACCGCCCAGCCCCAACCTCATCGGCTACGGGCAGTGGTTGTCCTCGCTCACCACCCCCGAGCGGCTCTTCCACGAGGCGCTGGTGGAATCGCCGCTGTGCAACCCTTCCACCCTGGTGCGCCGCGCCGCGCTCGACCAGGTCGGGCCGTGGCACGAGGGCGACTTCCCCGAAGACTGGCAGCTGTGGCTGCGTTTCCTCGAGCAGGGCCATCGCCTCACCTGCCTGCCCGAGGTGCTGCACCGCTGGTCCGACAGCGACACCCGGCTGACCCGCACCGACGCGCGCTATCGCCGCGAAGCGCACCTCGCGCTCAAGAGCGAGTTCATCTCGCGGCGGCTCGGGCTCGAGCGGCGCCTCGTCCTCTGGGGCGCGGGGGAGGTGGGGCTCAAGGTCTCCCGGCTGCTGCGCGCGAAGGGCCACCGCATCGAGCAGTTCGTCGAGCTGCACCCGCGCAAGATTGGGAAGAAGCTCGAGGGCATCCCCGCCATCGCGCCCGGGGAACTGCAGGGCCCCGCTGAAGGAACGCACCTGCTCGCCACCGTGGGGGCGAAGGGGGCGCGCGCGGAGATTCGCGGGTGGCTGCTGGAGCGCGGCTGGGTGGAGGGCCGCGACTTCACCTGCCTCGCCTAGCTCGACTCGCTCAGAGCGGCACGCGCAGCACGAACGTCGCCCCGCCACCCGGAGTCGGCTCGACCGTCGCGGTGCCCTGGTGCGCCTCGGCCACCCGCCTCACCACCGCCAGCCCCAGGCCCGTGCCCCGCGCGCGCTCGGTGAAGAAGGGCGTGAAGATGCGCTCGCGCAGGTCAGGCGCCACGCCGTCACCGTCGTCGACGATCTCGAGGCGCAGCATCGGCCGCGCTCCCTGCTCGGTGCTGGCGCGGACCACCACGGGACCACTTCTCCCGGTGGCCTGGATGGCGTTGCTGACCAGGTTGACGAGCGCCTGGTGAAGCTTCTGCTCGTCCACCTGCGCCAGGGGGAGCGGCTCGGGAACGACCAGCCGCACCTCCGCCTGGGGCCGGGCGGCGCTGCGCGCGGCGTCGATGGAGCTGCGGACCAGCTCGATCACCTGCGTGGGCGCCAGCCGCGGAGCCTCGGGGCGCGCCAGGTCGAGCAGCGAGGTCACCATGCCGTTGAGCCGCTCCGCTTCCTCGCCGATGACGTCGAGCATCAGCTTGCCCTGCTCGTCGGGGCGCGAGCTGTGCTTGAGCGTCTGCAGCGCGTTGAAGATGACCGCGAGCGGGTTGCGCACCTCGTGGGCCACCACCGCCGCCAGCTCACCTAAGGCCGCGAGCTGTTCCTTCTTGAGCAGCTCGGCCTGGGTGCGGGCCAGCTCCTGCTGGGTGGCCTCGAGCGCGGTGATCTCGGTGCACAGGCCCGCCACCCCGAAGAGGCCGCCCTTGGCGCGGCGCAGCGGGAACTTCGAGGTGATGAAGGAATGCGTACCGTCGGCCAGGGTGAGGGTCTCGCGGAACTCGATGCCCTTCATCTTCGCCACGACCTCGCTGTCCTGCTCGCGGAAGAGGGTCGCGATGGGCAGCGGAAACACCTCGAAGTCGTCTCGCCCGACGAGCTGCGCGCGCGTTCCGCCAGAGAGGCGCTCGAACTCGCGGTTGACCAGCAGGTACTTGTGGTGGGCGTCCTTCAGGTAGATGGCGAGCGGGGCGTTGTCGATCACCGCCTCGAGCTGCGCCCAGTACTGGCTGTCGCGCTCGTGCTGGGCCTCGATGTCGCTCAGCGCGCGCTCGAGCTCCCGCAGGTGCTCCTCCAACTCGCGTTGCCGGGGCGTAGCGGGCGGAATTCTCTGGAGCGCGTCCATGGCGACTCCCGACGATGCACACCTGCAGGGGTCGATGGCTTGACCTGCGTCAGCGCGAAGGTCGGCTCCAGTGCCGCGCTCGGGATCACCTGGGTCGCTTCACCTCGGCCAGACGTCCGCTTCGCTCCCGTCTGTCTCGCGCAGCGTTCCGCTGCTAACGGTTCCGCTCATGACCTGGGTCGCTTCACCTCGGCCAGACGTCCGCTTCGCTCCCGTCTGTCTCGCGCAGCGTTCCGCTGCTA
>VFKJ01000265.1 GCA_009885595.1 Myxococcales bacterium
CGAAGAGCGCGACGGAACGCATCATGGCGGGGACCCTAGCTGACTCAGTGAAGGCTTAGAAGCGCTCGACGATCCGGAATTCCACACTCACCGGATGTTGGGGCGTGGAGGCCTGCAGCCGCTCGCACATCGCCCCCAGGAAGGTCACCTTGTTGTTCGCGAAGTCGTAGTCGTACGTGGTGCCCGGCGGCACGAATTGACCGTCCACCATCACGGAGATCAGCCGCGGGTCCGAGGGCCGCGCCGTGAGCACGAAGTCACAGATGTGCTCGAGGCCGTCGGTGATCATCTTCAGCGCGGCCGTCAGCTCCGCGCCATCGCGCGCCTGGAAGTAGGAATGTTCGCAGACCGCTCCCGCCGCACACCCGCGCGGAAACCCGCCCTCGCGCGCCATGGCGTCGAGCACCGTGGGCCCGCTCCCCGTCGCGAGATCGGCGCCGAAGCCCACCACGATGGTGCGAATGCCGCGCAGCCGCAGGGCCTTCACCTGCTCCACCGTCGCGTCGCGATCGAGGCAGCCCTTCGAGCAGGTGTTGCGGACCGGATCGGTCCCGCTGCAGCTGAGGGTGGTGCACTCACACGCCGCCGTCGGGCTGCTGCAGACCGCGTTCGGGTTGGCGCCGTTGCAGTTGGGCAGGCCGTCCGTCAGCAGCAGCACGAAGTCCTCGCGAAAGTCCTCCTGCCCCAGCCCGGCGTAGGTCGAGAGGAACTGCAAGGAGCCCGCGGTGGGCGTGCCCCCCAGCGGCGCGAGCCCGGAGATCGCGGTGGCGATCTGCTGCGCGGTGACGGTCAGCGCCGGGTCAGTGCCTTCATCGGCCGGCGTGGGCGCGGGCAGGTGCACCGCCAGCTCAGAAGAAGCGTCGCACCCCAGCAGCCCGTTCGCGGATCCATTGGGCGTGGGGAACACGGTGAGCCCCAGGCGCGCGAGGGTCCCCGAGCTCGAAAGGAACGTGCTCATCGCGCTCTTCAACTCGGAGCTGCGGGTGGGACAGCTCGCGGGGCAGGGCGTGGCAGCGCCGCAGAGGGTGCCGTTCAGAGTGCAGCTCGCCACCGAGGGATCGGTCGGAAGCAGCATCGATCCCGAGTTGTCCACCAGCAGCATCACGTTGGGTTTGAGCCGGCGGCTGACGATCACCTGCTTGTCGGTGGTCTGCCCGATGGAGAACGGCTCCACCGGCTCGAAGTCGTAGGTCTGACAACCGGCCAGCATCAGAGCAAGCAGCGCGCGCAGTCGCATGGTGCTGCGTTGGTGGCAGGCCGCACTGGAATCCGTGGCCGCTTTTCGTCATATGGCTCTCTGCGATGAAGATCGTCCTCCTCAGCCGCTCCAGGAACATCCCGTCGACGCGACGGCTGATGGAGGCCGCCAAGGCGCGCGAGCACCAGGTCAAGGTGCTCAACCCCGTGCAGGTCTCGGTGCGCCTGGGCAGCAAGAAGCCCGGCCTCGTCTATCGCGCCAAGACGCTGCGCGTGCCTGACGTGGTGATCCCACGGGTCGCGACCTCGATCGCCAGCTACGGCCTGGCCGTCCTCGATCAGTTCCAGTCGCATGGGGCGCTCGTCCTCAACGCCGCGCGCGCCATCGGGCTCTCGCGCAACCCCGCCCGGTGTCTCCAGCGCCTCGCCTCAGCGGGCCTCGAGATCCCCGCCACCGTGATGTCGCGCGAGGTGGGCGATCTGCAGGCGATGGTCGAAAAGGTCGGCGGCGTGCCGGTGCTGGTGAAGCTGCTGGCGGGCAGTGAAAGAAGGGGCGTGATGCTGTGCGAGTCGCGCCAGTCGCTCGAGGCCGCGCTGGAGGCGGTGCTCGGCCTGGGCCACAACATCGTGATGCAGGAGTACGTGAAGAAGGCCCAGCGCGACGTGCGCGTGTTCGTGGTGGGAGGCGTGGCGCTGGCCGCCGCGTCCCGCATCCCCCGGGCGGGCAGGCTCTCGCGAACCCTTTCCCGACACGCGCACATCGAACCCACCGAGTTGACCACCCCGCTCAAGCTCGCCGCGGAGGCCGCCGCCAAACTCACCGAGCTCGAGGTCTGCGCGGTGGACCTGCTGGACCTGGGCAACCAGGCCCAGCCCCGCATCTTCGAGGTCAACGCCTCTCCTTCCATCCCTGAAATGGAGCTCGCGACCGGCGTCGATCTCGCGACCGCCATCATCCTCAGGGCCGAAGTGATGTACAGGGAGCGGCCGCCCGCCTGAAACCCGGTCCGTTCGCGGGCCATACAGAGGACATGATGCGCAACTTGATGACGGTCTTGATGCTGGTGGCGGCGGTGCCCGTGTGGGCAGAGGCCGACCTCGCGTCGCTCTACGAAGTCACCACCGACGGAACGACGACGAAGCTCAAGGCCGGCGAGACCGGCAAGGTGATCATCGCGATCAAGTCGAAGAACGGCGCGCACGTCTCCGACGAGGCCCCGCTCAAGATCGAGCTGAGCAGCGCGCAGTCGAAGCTCTCAAAGGACAAGCTCACCCTCGCTGATTCCCTCAACGCGAAGAAAGAGGATCCGCGCTTCGAGGTGTCCTTCACCCCCACCGCGCACGGTCAGAGCAGCGTGGAAGCGAAGCTGACCTTCTTCATCTGCACCGAGAAGCAGTGCTCCCGCCAGGTGAAGAACCTGTCGTTCCCCGTGGAGGTCATGTGAGCGGCCTCATCTGGGGCGTCAACCCGGTGATGGAAGCGCTCAAGGGCCGGCCCGACACGGTGGAACGCATCGCCATCGCCGAGGGCGTGGTCAACCAGCGCATTCAGGGCGAGCTGATGACCCGCGCGAAGGAGGCGAAGGTGAAGGTCGAGCTCGTCGATCGCGAGCGCCTCGATCGCCTCACCGACGGCGAGAGCCACCAGGGCATCGTCGCCGAGGTGAAAGACTTCGAATACCTCGGCCTGACCGAGTTGATCAAAAAGGCCAAGGCCAGCGGCCGCCAGCCGATCATCGTGCTGCTCGACGGCATCCAAGATCCGCACAACCTGGGCGCCATCATCCGCTCGGCGCACGCGTTCGGCGCGCAGGGCGTGGTGATCATGAAGGACCGCGCGGTGCAGGTGACCGCCGTCGCCGTGAAGGCCTCCGCGGGCGCCACCTCGCACTGCCACGTGGCGCGCGTCACCAACCTCTCCCGCGCCCTCGAGGAGCTCAAGGAAGCGGGCTTCTGGTCGGTCGCCGCCGAGCCCGACGCCAAGGAGATCGCCTGGAACGCCAAGCTCACCGGGCCGCTCGCGGTGATCGTCGGCGCCGAGGGCTCAGGCGTGCGCAAGGGCGTGCTGGGCCACGCCGACTACAAGGTCCGCATCCCCATGCAGGGTCAGGTCGCCAGCCTCAACGCGTCGGTCTCCACCGGCGTGCTGCTCTACGAAATCGCCCGGCAGCGCGCCTAGGCGCCAGGCGCACCGGATCTCCTTGACTTGCTTGGTCCCGCGTGGATAGAGAGCGCCGCCCCTCGACAGGCGGGTGGCGGGTTTCCTCAAGCAGTACGGAACCTTGCCGGTGTAGCTCAGTTGGTAGAGCACCTGATTTGTAATCAGTAGGTCGCGGGTTCGAATCCCGCCGCCGGCCACGAAGTCGAGTCGAGGCGAAGCACAACTGAATAGCAGGCCCCTCCGGAGGGGTAGCCAAGTGGCCAACGGCAACAGACTGTAAATCTGTCGGTCCCCGACCTTCGGTGGTTCGAATCCACCCCCCTCCACAACACCGAACAATGGGCAGCATTGCGGGGATAGCTCAGCTGGTAGAGCGTCAG
>VFKJ01001150.1 GCA_009885595.1 Myxococcales bacterium
AATACACCGGGAGAATGTCGACGCCGAAGCCCAGCGCCAGGTACCCGGTGGTGGGCTTGAACTCCATCAGCTCGCCGTTGGGACTCCGCGTCCCCTCGGGGAAGATGAGCAGGTTGAAGCCCTGGGTGAGCGACTCCCCGGCGAGGCGCAGCGACTCCCTCAGCGAGCCCGAGCGATCCATCGGAATCAGATTCGTAAAATTCTCGAAGTACGCGCGCTTGAGGGGCGAGTCGAAGAAGTAGTCGCGGGCGGCCAGCGCCACCAGCCGCTCCCCCTGCTCACCCATGGCGACCTTCACCAGGCCCATGTCGAGGTGGCTGGCGTGGTTGGCGACGACGAGGAAGTTCCGGTTCTGGGGAATGAACGACTTCCCCTTCACCTTCACGTCGAACAGCCCTCCGTAGATGGCGCGTTGTCCCGCCTGGAGGGCAGTGCGGCCGGCCTGCGCCACGCCGTCGGGCAGGTTGAGCTCGAGCTCAGAGTCCTTCTTGCGCGCGACCTCCTTCGAGATCTCCCGGGCCTTCACCTCGGCGGCGGGCTTGCGGCCCGACTGCGCGACCACCCGGCGCAGATCATCGACGGTGTTGATCTTGGTGAGATCGCTGACCGCGTGCACGGGCACGCCCGAGGCCTCGAGCGCCGCGGAGAGCTCCGTCAGCATCAGCGAGTCGAAGCCCAGATCCACTTGCAGGCGCGACTCAGGCTTCACCTCAGCCACCTCCTTCTGGATGACGTCGGCGATCACCTTGGTGAGCCAGTCGCCGGAGTCCTCGGTGTGCTTCTTGGCCCTGTCGGCGGCCTTCTCCAGGCGCTTGAGCTCCTCCACCACCATCGAGCGCTTCACCTTGCGCGAGCTCGTCCTCACCAGCTCGGCGTCCTGAAACCGGACCACCTTCACGCGGCGGTAGAACGGCTGCTCGCCGGACACCACGCGGAAGTGCTCCTCCAGCTCGCGGCGCACCTCTTCGCGGGGCCGCTCCTTGTAATCGGGCACCACCAGCGCAGCGACCTTCTCCCCGCCGTTCTCATCGGGCAGCCCCACGACGCTGAGCTCCTTGACGTGGGTGTGCGCGCCGTAGAGCTCCTCGAGCTCGTCGGGGTACACGTTCTTCCCGTTGGCATCGATGATGACGTCCTTGCGGCGCCCCACCAGGTACAGGTTCCCGTCGGGATCGATGCGGCCGAGATCGCCGGTGTAGAGCCAGCCCTCCTTGAGCACCGCCGCGGTGGACTCGCGGTCCTGAAAGTACCCGGCCATCACGTTGGGACCGCGGGCGATCACCTCGCCCACCCCCTCTGCGTCGGGCTCGTGAATCTTCAGCTCGACCCCGGGGAGCGCCTTGCCCACGGTGCCCGGCATCCGCTTGTTGCCGGCCTGGGTGACGGTGAGCACGGGCGCGGCCTCGGTGAGGCCGTAACCCTCATCGAGCGTGAAGCCGAGCGCGTGAAACGCCTTGTGCACGTCGTCGGGCAGCGCGCTGCCGCCGCTGATGAGGAACTTGATGTTGCCGCCGAACTTCCGGTGCACGGGCCAGAACAGCAATTTCCCCAAGTTGATCCCCTGCCGGTTTCGCAGCTCGGCGTTGATCGACATGAGGCCCTTCATGGCCTCCTCGATGAACTTCGGCTTGGACGCGAACTCCTGGGTGATCTTCCGGTGGAAGAGCTGCCAGAGGGCGGGCACGCCGACGAGGCCGGTGATGTTGCCGCCCTCGAGCACGTCGCCGATGCGATCGGCGGTGAGCTCGTCGAGGTACGCGATCTCCGCGCCGCGGGAGAACGGGGTCAAGAACCCCGCGCTGAACTCGAAGGTGTGGTGCAGCGGCAGCACGGAGAGCACGCCGTCCCCGACGCCTAAGTCGAACGTGCCGCCGAGCTTGGCGACCAGCGCGGAGAAGTTTCGGTGCGTGAGCATCACGCCCTTGGGGTTGCCGGTGGTGCCCGAGGTGAAGAGCAGCGAGGCGACGTCGTCGGGCGAGGCGCCCTTCTTCACGTTGCCGATGCCGTTGGCCGCCAGCGGATCACCCGCCATCGCCTCGGCGAGCAGCATCACCTTGGTGGCGAGGCCAGCGGACGCGAGCGCGTTCTCCAGCGCGGGGTGCTTCTCCAGCAGCTGCTCGGTGATGAGGCAGAGCTTCGCCTCGCTGCGCCGGGCGATGTTGACGATCTCGGCTTCCGAGATCTCCTTGTCGACGGGCACGGCGGTGCAGCCGGCGCGAAGAATTCCGAAGAAGGCGATGCCCCACTCCGGCCGGTTCTCGCCCACCAGCATCACGCGGTCCTGGTGCACCACTCCATGCGCGAGCAGCGCGCTGCCGACGCGAGCGGCATACCGGTGCACCTCGCCGAAGGTGAAGCGCTGCGTCTCGTCGCCCTCATAGAGGCGGAAGGCGACCCGGTGCCGCCACTCGTGGGTGGTGGCGTCGAGCAGCTCGAGCAGGTCGCGGTACGCGTGCACCGTCTTGCGCTTCTCGGTCTCCTCGTCGAGGCCGGGGAAGACCCACTTCTCCAGCCCGGGAATGTGGGTCTCGAGGAAGTAGGTGCGCCAGTCGATCGCCTCGGGGTCCCAGGGGATCTTCGCGCGATCGACCGCGGGCATGTCGACGTAGAGCGAGCGGGTGTTGTCGCAGCGGAAGACGAAGCGGTTCGACCAGATGAAGGGCAGGAACAGGTCGACGATCATGTTGACGCGGTCGGTCTGCTCGGTGACCTCGTCGAGCTGCAGCTTCACCTTGTCGAGGGCGGCGTTGAGCTTCGGCGCGCCCCAGGTGGGCCGGTGCTCGTCGATGGTCTTGGTGAGCCAGGCCGCGCCCTTGGAGAACAGCGGAGAGTTGGTGAGCTCGAAGAAGGTCTTGCTGACGGGCTTGGGCTCGATGCGGCTCTTGAGCGCGTTGAGGACCTGGTTGCCGGTGTCCTTGTTGCGCCAGCGGCGGCGCTTGTAGAGCCCGACCAGCTCGACGGAGCGGTTGGCGATGAAGGGCGCGGAGTCGCCGGTGGCCTGCTGGTACACGCGCCGTTCGCTGACGCGCAGCTGCTGGGCGGTGATGGCGATGAGGGAACCTGCGACCTGATCGACGGGGATCATGTCGAGCACGGACGTGGCGCTGGCGGGGAGCGCGGTCTGGCCCTTGATACAGCTGTAGATCATCGGCGCCGAGGTGGTGAAGCCCTCGTTCCACCCGGGGAAGGGGAACTTCTGGGCGCTCTCCACGATGGACGGGCGCACCAGCGCATACCGGAGGCCCGGAGTCCCGGCGATCACCTGCTCACCCAGCGACTTGGTGTACGTGTACGTGTTGGGCCAGCCCCAGTGTTTGGCGCGGGCCATGCCGGCCTCGACGAGCTGGGTGGTGAGCCAGAGCTTGCGCTCGCGCCCCACCGCCAGGCGCATGGTCTTCTCGTCCTTCCAGTCGCGGCCTTCCTCCTTGAGGCGGGTGAGCGCCTTCTCGCGGAAGATGGAAGCCAGCGCCTTGTCGTCGGCCTCTTCGCGCAGGCGGGCGACGATCTTCCCGGCGTCGACGAGCTCCTGGGCGAGGGAGAAGTCGCGGCCATCGAGCTCGTCCTTGCGGGGGAAGTAGCCGACGACCTCTTCGTCTTCGAACACGAGGCCGTTGCGATTGCCGGCGACGAAGGCGGTGGACATGTGGACCAGCGGCACGTCCCAGTGGAGGCAGGCCTCGACGAGGAACTTCACGCCGTGGGTGTTGACGTTGAGGCCGACCTCGAGGGACGGGTTGAAGCTGACGAGGCCGGCGCAGTTGATGACGACGTCGATGTTCCCCTTGAGCGCCCTGGCCTGGGTCTCGTCCATGCCCATCCAGGGATCGGTGATGTCGCCGTCGAGGATGGTGCACTTGCTCTCGAGCCAGGTGATCGCGCCGTCTTCGCCGTGGCGGTCGCGCAGGGGGAGGAAGGGTTCGCTGGTGGCGACCTTGTCGAAGAAGCGGGTGTGGGCGTCTTTGCTGCTGCCTTTGCGGACGAGCACGTACACATGGGCGAGGTTTTCGCCGTAGTGGTGCAGCAGCATGGAGAGGGAGACCTTGCCGACGAAGCCGGTGGCGCCCGCGAAGAGCACGCGCTTGCCGGTGAGGATCTTCGTGACGTCGAGGGGGGCGGCCATGGGGCGAGCGTCTACCCTAAAAACTCGCGATCTGTCCCCCGCGGAACTGTCCCCCTCTCCCCGCGGGGGAGAGGGTCGGGGAGAGGGCGGTGCCGCAGTTGGGCTAAGGTGCCCGCGTGGCCCCGCCAACCATCCAGGAGAAACGAGCGATCGCGCTCAAGGTGCTGGCCGGGTTCGAAGCCGCGGGGCGGAAGAAGCGCGAGTTGACCCGTCGTGAGGGTCCCCGCCCGGCCTGGGCGGTCGAGGTCTCCACGGAACTGTTCGAGGTCGCATGGCCAAAGCTCCACGGAAGCGCGTACCGGGAAAGCAGAGAGCGCCAGGCGGCGCCCGTACGCGAGCTGCGTCTGGAGGCAGCAAGACGCTCGGC
>VFKJ01001202.1 GCA_009885595.1 Myxococcales bacterium
ACCCTGCAGCTCGACGGGCGCGTGGGCTTCAACTTCTTCGCGCAGAACTCCTACTGGGTGCTCACCGGCACCGGCGCGAGCGTCACCGTCACGGCCGACAGCGTCCAGGACGTCGGCATCGCCGCCTACCGCCGCGGCGTGGAGGTGGGCGCGTCTGACACCGACACCACCGGCACCGAGACGTTCTCGTTCAACACCCAAAACGGCGCCATCTACGTCGTCAACCTCACCGGCTATGGCGCGCTCAACGGCAGCTACAGCGCGACCATCGCCCTCACCAGCCCATGAGCACGCCCATGAACTCGAAGCTCGTCGTCCTGTCCGTGTTGGTGTTCGCGGCCTGCACCACGAAGGTGAGCGCGTCGTCGCCGGTGCCGGTGAAGGGCAAGCCCACCGCGCCCGTGGCCGTGAGCGCGGAGCTGTCGCCGACGTCCGCGCGGCTGGTGCTCAGGTTCGAGGCCGACGCCGAGGGGGTCGAGGTGGTGGCCAGCGGGGTCGATGGGCTGGTGGTCGAGGGGAAGGGCGTGCTGGTGCAGAAGGGCGCGTTCAAGCGGGGCGAGGTGCGCACCTTCGAGGTGGCCTTCACCCCGGGCGCAGGGCGCTCGCAGCTGGCGGTGAGCGTCTCGGGCACGTTCAACGGCGCGTCGCGCGCGCGGGTGGCCTCGTTCACGGTGGGCACCGGGCCGTTGCCTGAGTCGCCGGGCACCGTGATGACCACCGACGACGGAGAGCGCGTGAAGGTGATGCCCGAAGGCGACTGAAAAGCGAACAGCCTTGGGGCCGCAGGGGTTCTGGTTTGGCCGAGGTGCGCGAAACGAACAGGCCTCTCTCCGCGCGGCGAGGGCGCTCACATCACGAAGTGGGCGACTCAAGCGACCAGCGTACAGCCGGCTGTACGGTGGTCACTTGAGTGGGGCTTCAGAGCGTCAACATCACGAAGCCAGGTTCACCAGGTCACGAGAAGCGACGCGGCGAGGGCCTGCTCGGTACGAGCGCCGCTGCCGCCCCCCTTTCAACACCGTCTTCCCCATGGCTGTGGCCGTTCCGACTTCGGGGTACCGTGGCGCATGCGCTGGCTGCTGCTGCTCGCGATGGTTCCCTTCTCCGCGCGCGCGGATGAGCCGGCGAGGCTGGTGGAAGAGCTCCTCCCCCGGGTGATCAAGGTGATGGGCCTGCCGGGCCCCAAGCACCTCACGGTGAAGATCGTCTCGCGCGAACAGGCCGAGCGCTGGCTGCGCCGCGACCTCGATCCCGACCGGCAGCAGCGCCTGGGAGAAGCGCTGCTCGCGGTAGGCCTCCTCCCGCCAGGCACGAAGCTCGAGACGCTCGCGCCCGAGTTCAACGCGCAGAACGTCTCCGCCTTCTACGACTTGCGCACGCACACGCTCGTGCTCCTCGCTGATCAGCCCGACGAAGCCCAGCGGCCGATCGTCGCGCACGAGCTCGCGCACGCCGTGCAGGACGCCAACCTCGCGCTCGACGCCGCGATGAAAGCCCGCCGCCACTCCGAGGACGCCACGCTCGCCTTCACCGCCCTGCTGGAGGGCCAGGCCCAGGCCACCGCCGCGCTCGTCATGGATCAATGGCTGCGCGATCGACACGTCACCGTCGAGGGGATGAGCGGCCTGCTGTCCGACACCGCCGCGCGCTCGGCGGCAGAGGCGGCCGCGCGCGCGCCGGTGCCCTTCCTCGGGCTCCAGCTGCGCTTTCCCTACGTGGCGGGGCGCGACCTCATCGCCGCCGTGAGCACGCCGGACGACCCCGTGGGTCGCTTCCTGCTGAAGGCGCCGCCCGCCTCCACCGCGCAGGTGATGTCGCCCGGCGCCCCGGCGCCCCTCGAGCGCGAGCTCCACCTCGAGCGGCTGATTCCCCACGCGAAGAAGTCCATCAGCACCACCCTGGGCCGCGCCAACCTCGAGCTCCTCGGGGAAGAGCTCGGCGTCGGCTGGCGCGGCGACCGCCTCGAGGCCGTGCGCGTGCGCGGCAAGCCCGTCGTCACCTGGGTGATCGCCTTCGACACGCCTGCGCAAGCGCAGCAGCTCGCCAGGCTGGTCAGCGGCGCCAGCTCGCGCGGAGGCAACGTGGTGATCGCCAGCGGCGCTCCCGAGGCGGTGCGCGATGCCGCGCTGCGCCTGTTCCCCGAGCCGCACCTGAAGTAGCGACCTCACCACCCCACGCTTGCTGCTCCGCGAGTTCGACGGCAGCGATCTCGAGCGGCCTCTCCGCGAAGGGCCCGCCGCTGCAGCCCTTCGACTTTCGCGACCGCGACGCGCCGCTGGACCGCGAGTTCTGCTGAACGGAAGCGGGTGAAATACTGCTGAGCTGGCCGCTGCCGCTGGAATGAGGGGTCTTTTGCGTTGGTCTCCCCCGCAAGACCGTGCCATGCCTCGGTCCACAACGCTCAAATCACAGGAGTCACCATGCAG
>VFKJ01000135.1 GCA_009885595.1 Myxococcales bacterium
AGCCGCAGCCGCAGGGCCTGCCATTGCTCGAAGCTCACCGGTTCCGCGTCGACGGAGACCAGCTCGTCCCCTGCGCGACGCCCACCCAGCGCGTCTTGCCCGCAACCAGCGGCTGGCCGTCGCTGCGGGGCGCGGTGAGGAAGCCCACGTCGGGCGCGGAGATCTCACCACGCACGAAGAGGAACTGCCGCGCCGTCAACCCCGCGGCGAACACGAAGAGCAGGACAAACAGCGGCAAGCCCCGCGTGCCGCGCAACCGACCGATCAGCGTGAGCGTCTCGATGGAAGCGGAGCGAGAGGGGGACGTGGTCAAGACACCCAACTCTATACCCCGGCCACCATAGTGCCTGCGGGTCTTCCCCTCTCCCCTGTTGGGGAGCGGGAGAGATGGGGGTATGGGGCTGTCCATGCGTTATCTCGTTCCGCTGTTCGCGCTCGCGTCCGCCTGCGCCACCACTTCCTCCGTGAAGGGACCGCCCCCGATGAAGCTGACCTCGACCCCGAAGGCCTCGAGCCTGCTGGCTGGCTCGATGAGCACCTACGCCTCGACCTGCGACGACACCCTCGCCCGCGCCAGGACGATGGTGGCCGAGCTGAAGGCGCTCCCGGCCGGCAACGACGAGAAGACCGTCGCGCTCTACGACGAGGTCACCACCGCGCTGTCGAACATGAGCGCGCGCTCGGGCCTCGCCAAGGAAGTGCACCCCGACGAGAAGTTCCGCGAGGCCTGCGAGAAGTGCGAGCAGCAGCTCGAGGCGTACAACGTCGAGCTCTCGCTGGACCGCGGCCTCTACGACGCGTTGTCGAAGGTCGATCAGAAGAAGCTCGACCCCGTCGGCGCGTTCTGGCTCTTCAAGACGCTGCGCGAGTTCCGCCGCAGCGGCGTCGATCGCGACGAGGCCACCCGCACCAGGGTGAAGGCGCTCAACGAAGAGCTGGTGAAGATCGGCCAGAACTTCGGCCGCAACATCCGCGACGACGTGCGCTCGGTGAAGTTGGATCCCAAGGAGCTCGACGGGCTGCCCGCTGACTGGCTCGCCGCTCATCCCGCCGGCACCGACGGCAAGGTGACCGTCACCACCAACACCCCCGACTACCTGCCGGTGATGATCTACGCGAAGAACGGCAAGGCCCGCGAAGCGCTGTGGCGGGCGTACCGTTCGCGCGCGTTCCCCCCGAACGTCGAGGTGCTCAAGGCGATGCTCACCAAGCGCCACGAGCTCGCCACCCTGCTCGGATACAAGACCTGGGCCGCGTACATCACCGAGACGAAGATGGTGAAGACCGCCGAGGCCGCCAACGACTTCATCGAGAAGGGCCGCCTCGCCACCCTCGCGCGCGCGCAGGCCGACATGGCCATGCTGCTGGAGCGCAAGCAGAAGGACGTCCCCAACGCCACCTCCGTCGAGCCGTGGGAGCACCAGTACTTCGAAGACCGGGTGAAGCAGGAGTCGTACGGCCTCGACAGCCAGGCGCTGCGCACCTACTTCGAGTACGGCAACGTGAAGAAGGGCGTGATGGACATCACCAGCACGCTCTTCGGCGTTCGCTACGTGAAGGTGACCGACGCGCAGGTGTGGCACGCCGACGTCGAGACCTACGACCTCTTCGAGGGGGAGCAGCTGCTGGGCCGCATTCACCTCGACATGCACCCGCGCGAGGGCAAGTACAAACACGCCGCGGCGTTCGGGCTCACCGTGGGGCGCCTGGGCAAGGAGCTCCCCGAGGCGACGCTGGTGTGCAACTTCCCGAAGGACGGGGAGCTGATGCAGCACTCCGAGGTGGAGACCTACTTCCACGAGTTCGGTCACCTGCTGCACGAGATCTTCGCGGGCCGCCAGCCGTACGCGGGCGTCTCCGGCATCCGCACTGAGTGGGACTTCGTCGAGGTGCCCTCGATGCTCTTGCAGGAGTGGCCGATGGACGCCGGCGCGCTCAAGACGTTCGCCAAGCACCACCAGACGGGCGAGCCGATCCCCGACACCCTGGTGGGCCAGCTCAAGCGCGCCAAGGAGTTCGGGGTGGGCACCGACACCCGCCGGCAGTTCTTCCTCGCCGCGGTGAGCCTGGCGTTCCACGATCGCGCGCCCGGCTTCGACGCCACCACCGTGCTCGAGGAGACGCAGGAGAAGTTCCTGCCCTTCCGCCGCGAGTACGTCGCCGGCACCCACTTCGAGCTCGGCTTCGGCCACCTCGATGGGTACTCGGCGATTTATTACACGTACCAGTGGAGCACCGTCATCGCGAAGGACCTGCTCACCCAGTTCAAGGCGAAGGGCATGCTCAACGGCCAACTGGCGACGCAGTACCGCAAGAAGGTGCTCGAGCCGGGCGGCAGCCGCGAGGCCGGCGCGCTGGTGGCAGACTTCCTCGGGCGGCCCTACTCGTTCGACGCGTTCCAGAAC
>VFKJ01000732.1 GCA_009885595.1 Myxococcales bacterium
CCGGGGAAGGAAGACCGGCGGCACGGCCAGCTCGCGCCAGGAGCCCAGCCCCGCGTCGGCGGGCACGACCTCCCACACTGCGTCGAGGGTGGTTGCGAAGACCGCGCCGCTGGGCGCGCGCCGCAGGTCAACGCGTGGTCAGCGTCGGCGACTGTCCCTGACGAAAGTGACGCGCAGGCTTCTCAGGGGGAGAAGCGAGGCACCCTGCCCATGACGCGTCGCGCAGCCTGAATTCCCTCGACCGGATGACCCCGGTGGAGGATGCCCACGGGCATGGCCACTTCATTCACGCCGATGTCGAAGAAGGTCCGCAAGGAAGACGCGCTCGAGTACCACTCCAAGGGCCGCCCCGGAAAAATCGAGGTCATCCCCACCAAGCCGACCGCCACCGCGCGCGATCTCGCGCTCGCCTACACCCCGGGCGTCGCCGAGCCGTGCCTGGAGATCGCCCGCGATCCCGATCTCTCCTACCTCTACACCTCGCGCGGCAACCTGGTGGGCGTGGTGAGCAACGGCACCGCGGTCTTGGGCCTGGGCGACATCGGCCCCTACGCCGGCAAGCCGGTGATGGAAGGCAAGGGCGTGCTGTTCAAGAAGTTCGCCGACATCGACGTGTTCGACATCAACGTCGACGCCAAGGAAGTCGACGCCTTCTGCGCGGTGGTGAAGGCGCTCGAGCCCACCTTCGGCGGCATCAACCTCGAAGACATCAAGGCCCCCGAGTGCTTCATCATCGAGAAGCGCCTGCAGGAGCAGATGAACATTCCGGTGTTCCACGATGATCAGCACGGCACCGCCATCATCTCGGGCGCCGCGATGCTCAACGCGGTGGAGCTGGCCGGCAAGAAGCTCGAGCAGGTGCGCGTGGTGGTCTCCGGCGCGGGCGCGGCGGCGATCGCCTGCATCAACTTCTGGATCCGCCTGGGGGTGAAGCTCGAGAACGTGGTGATGGTCGACACCAAGGGCGTGCTCTACGAAGGCCGCGGCGAGAGCGGCATGAACGAGTGGAAGAAGCCCTTCGTGCGCGACACCAAGGCCCGCACCCTCGCCGACGCGCTGGTGGGGGCCGACGTGTTCCTGGGCGCCTCGGTGAAGGGCCTGGTCACGCCGAAGATGATCATGCCGATGGCGAAGAACCCCATCATCTTCGCGCTGGCCAACCCCGACCCGGAGATCGACTACACCGACGCCAAGACCGCCCGGCCCGACGCCATCGTCGCCACCGGCCGCAGCGACTTCCCCAACCAGGTCAACAACGTCCTGGGCTTCCCCTTCATCTTCCGCGGCGCGCTCGACGTGCGCGCCCGGCGGATCAACGAAGACATGAAGCTGGCGGCGGCCCGCGCGCTGGCGGCCCTGGCCCGGGAAGACGTGCCCGACGCGGTCAGCCACGCCTACGGCGGCGAGCGCTTCAAGTACGGGCCCGACTACATCATCCCCAAGCCGTTCGATTCGCGCGTGCTGATGTGGGTCGCGCCCGCGGTGGCCAAGGCGGCGATGGACACCGGGGTGGCCCGCGCGCCCGTCGAGATGGGCGAGTACCGCGAGCGGCTGCACCGCATGCAGTCGCGCCGCTACCAGGTGATGTCGACGGTGTTCGCGCGCGCCAAGGCCCAGCCGCGCCGCATCGCCTTCAACGACGGCGAGCACCCCCGCGTGCTGCAGGCCGCCCGCATCTTGAAGGAAGAGGGGCTGTGCGAGCCGGTGCTGCTGGGCAACGCCGAGCTGATCGCCAGGGGCATCGTGGAGGCGCGCCTGGAGGACGAGCTTCAGGGCATCACCATCATCGACCCCACCCGGCACGCGAACTTCGAGCGCTACACGCAGGAATACCTCGCGCTCGAGCAGCGCCACGGCATCACCGCGGAGCAGGCGGTGGTGAACATGGCGCGCCGCAATTACTTCGGCTCGATGCTGGTGAGGGACCAGGCGGTCGACGGCTTCGTCAACGGGCTCACCCAGAGCTACCCCGAGGCGGTGCGCCCGCTGCTCGAGGTGATCGGCACCCGCGAGGGCCGCCGCGCGGGCGGCGTGTACATCATGGTGCAGCGCGACGAGTTCAAGTTCTTCGCGGACTGCACCATGAACCCGGTGCCCTCTCCGGAGTACCTGGCGGACATCGCCATCGCCACCGCTGACCTCGCGCGCAGCTTCGACGTCACCCCGCGGATCGCGTTCCTCTCGTACTCGAACTTCGGCTCGGCCTCGGGCGGTCCGTCACCGGCTCGCATGCGCGCGGCGATGGAGCTGGCGCACGCGCGGCGGCCCGAGCTGGAGATGGATGGTGAGATGCAGGTCGACACCGCGCTGGTGGAAGAGGAGCGCCGCAGCCGCGCGCCGTTCTGCCGGCTCACCGGGGACGCCAACGTGCTCATCTTCCCGTCGCTCGACGCGGCGAACACCGCGTACAAGGTGCTGTGGCGCTTCGGCGGCGCGGAGGTGATTGGTCCGCTGCTGCTGGGGATGAACCAGGCCGTCAACGTGCTGCAGAACAACGCCTCGGTGCAGGACATCGTCAACCTCGCGGCGGTCACCTCGGTGCGATCGCAGGGTGGCGAGTTCCTGTTCTGAATTTTGAGGTCAGGGAGAGGGGTAGAGCCCTGAGAGGCTCCGCCGGTCGAGCTTGAGCCCGTGCTCGCCTCCTCTCCCCAACCCTCTCCTCCTGTGGAGGAGAGGGAGGTAGGTTGCTCGTATGACCGCACGCACCTGCCCTGGCTGCACCGCTCCCATGCGCCCGTTCCCCGCGGGCAAGGTCGAGCTCGATCGCTGCACCTTCTGCAGCGGGCTGTGGTTCGACGGCGGCGAGCTCGAGGCGCTGCTGGGCAAGAAGCTGCCGGCGAAGCTCGACCCCGACGTCGTCACCTCACGCAAGTGCCCGGCCGATTCGATCTCCATGCAGGCCGCCGAGGTGGCGGGCCTGCGCGTCGAGTTCTGCACGAAGTGTTTCGGCGTCTTCCTCGACGACGGCGAGCTGGTCGCCCTCAACGGGGGAAAGCCGGTGCGGGTGCCGGCAGGTCAGCAGGTGGCCGCGCGTCCCGAGGCGAAGGTGAAGGACGACGTGATGGACTGGCTCGACCGGCTCGGCGCCTAGCAGGTCCGCGGATCAGCAGCCGGTGGCGCCGTTGGAGGTGTACGCCGGGCTGATCACCTTCCCGCTGCCGGCGATGGTGCACGAGGTGGACGCGTTGACGCGAATGCGCCCCACCCCGCCGCCGCCTCCGCCAGCGCCGTCGTTCTGATCGCCGCCGCTGAGGCCCGGGCCCGCGGCCGTGGTGCCCGCCGCGCCCACCCCCCCGTTGCCGCCGTTGCCCTCATCGTTGCCGCCGTTGGCCGTCGCGGTGGAGCTGGTCTCGTTGCCGTCCAGCCCGTCGGCGCCGGAGCCGCCGCCGCTGCCTTCTCCGCCGCTCCCGCCGTTGGCGGTCAGTCGGGCGGACGAGTTGATGAGCACGGTGGCGCCCTCGAGCAGGATGCCGCCGCCGCTCCCTCCTCCGCCCCCGCTGTCCCCGCCGCCCCACGAGGCGCCGGTGCCACCCAGGCCCGGCGCGGCGAGAGTGCCGGCGATGGTGAGGGTGCCACTGGCCGTGATTTGAATCGCGCCGCCGCCGGCCCCCCCGCTCGCGGAGCCGTTGCCACCGTTACACCCGCCGCGCAGCGGCATGAGGGTGGGCTCGCCGTTGACCGCGCCGAGCGCGCCGGCGCCGCTGCCACCGGTGGTGCCGCCCACGCCGCCCGCGCTCCCGAAGCCGCCGCCGCCGCCGCCGCTGAAGCCGTTCCCCATGCCGGAGCCATCGCCGTTGCCGCCGTTGCCGCAGGCAGCGGGACCCGGGCCATTGCTCGCGCGGATGGTGCCGTCGACCAGCGCGTCGCCGAGCACCGCGAAGATGATCGGCCGGGTTCCGGTGATGAGCAGGGTCTGGCCGGAGAGCACGCTGAAGCTGGTCACCTTCACCAGCACGGTGGACTGGCCGCCCTGGGTGATGAGGGTGAAGGGCGGCATGGTGCCCACCGTGATGCTCGGGGTGCCGCTGGTGTCGAGGGTGCGAGGGGTGTCGACGGTGAAGGCCACTCCGCCGTCCGTCGGCAGCTGCCCCTCGGTGAAGTTGCTGGGCACGTAGGGGAAGAGGCCCGTCTGGACCGGGATGCAGTTGAAGCTGGGGTTGCAGGTCGCCGGGGCGCCCGTGCCCGCGTCACACGTCAGGCCGTTTCGAGTGCCGAACAGGCAGCTGCCCGCATCAGTGCAGCCGGTGCTCGCGGTCTGGCACTGGTTGGGGTTGCAGGTCACCGCCGTGCCCCTGCAGCCGCCGTCGCCGTCGCAGGTGTCGCCGGTGGTGCAGTTGTTCTGGTCGTTACAGCCGCCGGCGGTGGGTGCGTAGAAGCAGGTCGCGCCCGCGTCGGCCAGGCAGACGCCCATGCCCGCGTAACACTGCGCCGCGGGGGGCGTGTTGCAGGTGACGTCAGCCAGCTTCTGGCACACGCCGCCGCCGAGGCAGCGATCGCCGGTGGTGCAGGCGTTGCCGTCGGTACAGGTGGTGCCCGCGCCGCAGGCCGGATCAGCGCAGTCAGCGAGGCCGTTGCCGTTGTTGTCCACGCCGTCGCTGCAGAACTCCTGCTGGCTGCCCGTGCAGGCGCCGGCGGTGCAGGTGCCTGCGCCCGGGCAGGCGAAGCTGTCGCAAACCGGGTCGGCGCAGTCGGTCAGGTTGTCGCAGTCGTCGTCGAGCCCGTTGGCGCAGGCGAGGCTCTCGTTGGCGCCGGGGTGGATGTTCGGGTTGGTGTCGTCGCAGTCCGCGGGGAGGGGAGAGCCGTCGAGGTCGTTGTCGATGCCCGCGTCGGCGCCGCCATCGGTGCCGCCGTCACCGTTCGAGGCCGGGCGCAGGGTGAGCACCACCACGGCCTTCGGGGTTTGGTAGCTCGCCTGCGCGGGGTCGCTCACCTCGCCGGGCGTGAGGACGGTGCAGCCGGGGTCGCTGTAGCCCAGCGCCGTGATGGTGATGGGCGACACCAGGCCGTCACCCACCATGCCGATGTGCAGCGGCGAGGTCTTGCCCGCGAGCGGAATGGCCCTGGTCTCCCGCCCGTCGACGCCGTCGCTCGCCGTCACCTTGACGCAAACGCTCTCGAGGCCGGGCTCGAGGTTGACCTGCACCTCGATGGCGCCGGTGGAGGGTTTGCCAGCGCAGCCCGCCAGGACGGCGGCGAGCAGCACCACGAGACCAGGGCGGAAGCACGCCAGGCGGGCGCGGCCGGAACCAGCAGGAGCAGTGAGCATGGGGACCCCGAGTGTCCCACTCTCCCGCGCGATTGCGAAAGTTCCCGCGGCGAGAAAAGAGGGCCGCCTCGGGGCCAAGGAAGCGCTGGACAGGATGCTGGTGGCGGCAGGCCCGCGGGAGCAGGCAGTTCAGGCCCGGCTCACCCGGCTCACCCGGCGCGGGCGGTGAGCGGCCAGGGCACGAACACCACTTCCTTGAAGCCGACCGTGAGCAGCAAGGCCTTCACCTGCCGCTCGGCCGACGCGCGAGCGCGCGCCTGCAGGGCGGCGTCTTGCGTGACTTCCCGCTCGAAGGCCTCCTTCGCGAGCTCGAACAACTTCGCCGTCTGCGCGGAGTCGAGGTTGCTGTCGATGACCTCGGTGTCTTCCGGTCGCAGCGAGACCTGCGCCTTGAGCGGAGGCAGCGCCAGCTCGATGCGGCTGCCGGTGACGCGCAGCTGATCAGCGGTGAGCTTGCCCAGGTCGAGCCCGAGGCTGACGTCGGCGAACACCAGCGCGCGCCCGGCCTTCGCGTTCACCGACTGCCTGACCCAGTTGAAGACGTCGCCCCAGACGCTCGCCGCCGGGCCCGGCTCGGGCGCGAAGGACACCCGTTTGTAGAGCCGCACCTCCAGCGTCTCGAGGCGCGCCACCTCTCTGATCTGCTCCACCAGCGCCGCCTGATCAGGCTGGCGCGGGGTCGGCGGGCGCAGCCAGAAGAACGCGAGCGCGAACCCGCCGCCCGCGGCCAACAGCAGCACGCAGAGCCTCACCCACCCACGCAGCAGCGACGCAGCCATGTCCCGCAGAGTGCC
>VFKJ01000181.1 GCA_009885595.1 Myxococcales bacterium
CACCACCTGGGATCTCGTCGCCGACATGGAGATGCTGCGCGCGCACCTGGGCCTCGAGCAGTGGCAGGTGTTCGGCGGCTCGTGGGGCAGCACGCTGGCGCTCGCCTACGCGCAGACGTACCCCGAGCGCTGCACCGAGCTGGTGCTGCGCGGGATCTTCCTCTTGAGGAAGTGGGAGATCGATTGGTTCTACCAGGACGGCACCAGCCACCTCTTCCCCGACGCCTGGGAGAAGTACCTCGCGCCCATCCCCGAGGCCGAGCGCGGCGATCTGGTGGCGGCGTATTACCGCCGGCTCACCAGCGCTGATCAGAAGGTGCGCACCGAGGCCGGCAAGGCGTGGAGCATGTGGGAAGGCCGTACCAGCTACCTGCTGCCCAACGAGTCGTACCTCGCCAAGACCGGTGAGGACTCCTTCGCCGACGCCTTCGCGCGCATCGAGTGCCACTACTTCGTCAACGGCGGGTGGCTCGCGGCCGACAAGGCGCTGCTCGCCAAGCCCAACATCGAGAAGATCCGGAAGATCCCCGGCACCATCGTCAACGGCCGCTACGACGTGGTGTGCCCCATCGAATCAGCGTGGGCGCTGCACCGCGCGTGGCCCGAAGCAGACCTGCGCATCGTCGAAGATGCGGGGCACGCGGCGCACGAGCCCGGCATTCTCCACGAGCTCATCGAAGCCACTGATCGATATCGAAAACCTGTCTGAACGCGGAATAGCGTCAGCGGTACTTGTTGACGGGCTTACACGAAAGAAAGTAGCGAGCCGCTCCCCATGGCATCCAAGCCTCTCGTGATCGTCGAGTCTCCGGCGAAAGCCAAGACGATCGGCGCCTTTCTCGGCGACAACTTCAAGGTGATGGCCTCGGTCGGCCACGTCGTCGATCTGCCGGCGAGCGGCCTGTGCGTCGACGTCGATAACGACTTCAAGCTCACCTACGAGGTCACCAAGAAGGAAGTGGTGCGCGATCTGAAGGACGCTCTGAAGAGCGCCTCGGAGCTCTACCTGGCCACCGATGAAGATCGCGAAGGAGAGGCGATCGCCTGGCACCTCCAGGAAGAGCTCAAGCCCAAGGTGCCGGTCAAGCGCATGGTGTTCCACGAGATCACCAAGAAGGCGATCAAGGACGCCGTCGAAAACTCGCGTTCGATCAACATGGGGCTGGTCGACGCGCAGGAGACCCGCCGCACCATCGACCGCCTCTACGGCTACCAGGTCACCCACGTGGTGCGCCTCAAGGTGGGCCAGGGCCTGAGCGCCGGCCGGGTGCAGTCGCCTTCGATTCGCCTGGTGGTCGAGCGCGAGCTCGAGCGCATGAACTTCCGCTCCGTCAGCTACTGGGACGTGGCGGCGAAGCACTCCACCTCGCCGGCGTTCGAGTCGACGTTGTGGGCGGTCGATGGCCAGCGCGTCGCCAGCGGCAAGGACTTCAGCGATCGCGGCGAGCTGCAGACGGCCAACAACGCGTGGATCGACGAGGCGAAGGCCAGGGCGATCTCCGCCGGGCTCGAGGGCGCGCCCTTCACGGTGAAGAGCCTGGAGACGCGGCCCTACCGCAGCTCGCCCAAGGCCCCCTTCATGACGTCCACCCTGCAGCAGGAAGGTGGCCGCAAGCTGGGCATGAGCGCGCAGCAGGTGATGCGGGTGGCGCAGGGCCTCTACGAGCGCGGCTACATCACGTACATGCGCACCGACTCCACCAGCCTGTCGGAGACGGCGATCAACGCGGCGCGCACGCAGATCCCCGAGCTGTTCGGCGCCCCGTTCCTCCCCGCCGAGCCGCGCCTCTACGCCCGCAAGGTGAAGAACGCGCAGGAAGCCCACGAAGCGATCCGCCCGGCCGGCGAGACGTTCCGCACCCCCGACGAGCTGGCCACCGAGCTCGTAGCCGCAGAGATGAAGCTGTACCGCCTGATCTGGATGCGCACCCTCGCCAGCCAGATGACCGACGCCGAGGGCGAGACGGTCTCGCTCAAGCTCGAGGCGAAGACCCAGGAGGGTCGAGCCGTCGAGTTCAGCGCCTCGGGCCGCACCATCACCTTCAAGGGCTACCTGCAGGCGTACGTCGAAGGCAGCGACGACGCGGAGCAGACCGACGACGCCGAGTCACCGCTCCCGCAATTGAAGCAGGGTGAGGTGGTGCCGGTGGCCGCGCTCGAGGCCAAGGGCCACACCACCTCTCCCCCGGCCCGCTTCACCGAGGCCTCGCTGGTGAAGAAGCTCGAGGAGCTCGGCATCGGCCGCCCCTCTACCTACGCGTCGATCATGGGCAAGCTGCAGGCCCGCTTCGTGTGGAAGAAGGGCCAGGCCCTCATTCCGAACTGGGTCGCCTTCGCCGTGGTGAAGCTGATGGAGAAGCACTTCTCCGATCTGGTCGACTACGCCTTCACCGCCGAGATGGAAGAGGACCTGGACCAGATCGCCTCGGGCGGGCGGGAGAAGGTGCCGTACCTGAAGGAGTTCTACTTCGGCGACAAGAAGCACCCCGGGCTGCAGAAGCTCGTCAGCCAGAACCTCGAGAACATCGACGCCGCGTCGATCAACTCCATCCCCATCGGCGGGGCGGAGACCGGCGTGGTGGTCAAGCCCGGCAAGTACGGGCCGTACCTCAAGCGCGGGGAAGACACCGTCTCGGTGCCCGACTCGTTGCCGCCCGACGAGATGACCCTGGAGAAGGCCCAGGCGCTGCTGGCGGCTCCGCGCGGGGACGTGCCCGTCGGCGTCGATCCCGCCACCAGCCTCAACGTGTACGTGAAGACCGGCCGCTTCGGTCCCTACGTGCAGCTGGGCGAGGTGACCGACGACTCGAAGCCCAAGACCGCATCCATCTTCCCCACCATGAAGCCGGAGACCGTGACGCTGGAGCAGGCGCTCGAGCTGCTCACGTTGCCGCGCACCCTGGGCAAGGCCGAAGACGGTGAAGAGGTGCTGGCGCAGAACGGCCGCTACGGCCCGTACCTGACCAAGGGCAAGGAGAGCCGCAACCTCGGCGCTGGGAACGAGCCGAAGCTGCTCACCATCACGCTCCAGGAAGCCTTGGAGATCTTCAAGCAGCCCAAGCAGTTCCGCGGCCGCGGCCAGCCCAAGCCCGTCACCGTGGTGGGGAAGGACCCCGACAGCGGCAAGGAGCTGGTGCTCAAAGAAGGCCGCTTCGGCTGGTACGTCACCGACGGCGAGACCAACGCCTCGCTGCGCAAGGGTGATGAGCCGGGCGAGCTGACGGTCGATCGCGCGCTCGAGTTGATGGCGGCGCGGCGTGAGTACATGGCCTCTCCCGAGGGCCAGGCGAAGGCCGCGGCGCGTGGGGAGAAGAAGAAGGCGAAGACGAAGCCGAAGAAGGTCGCCAAGGCGGCCAAGCCCGCGCCTGAGGACGGCGTGAAGGCGATCAAGGCCGCGAAGCTGCCCAAGGCGAAGCCGGTGAAGGTCGCGGCGGTGAAGGCCGTGAAGCTGGTGAAGGAGAAGGCCGCGCCGGCGAAGAAGAAGAAGGCCCCTGCGAAGAAGGCAGGCGCGAAAGCGAAAGTGGCGAGGAAGGCTTAAGTGAGCTCCCCCCGCCCCAGCGCCGAGGAGAAGCAGTTCCTCGAGAAGTACCGCCCGAAGGACTACCCGCGGCCCTCGGTCGCGGTCGACCTGGTGATCTTCACCATCATCGACGCGCAGCTGCGCGCGCTGGTGGTGAAGCGGCAGGAGCACCCCTTCAAGGGTGACTGGGCGCTCCCCGGGGGCTTCGTGCGCGTGGGCGAGGGCCCGAAAGAGCAGGGCGAAGATCTCGACACCGCCGCCCGCCGCGAGCTGCAGGAAGAGACGGGCCTCGATCCCGATCGCGTGCACATCGAGCAGCTGTTCACCTTCGGGCGCGCCAACCGCGATCCCCGCATGCGCGTCATCTCGGTGGCGTACTTCGCCCTGGTGCGGCCCGATCTCGCGCCCTTCGTGAAGGCCGGCGGTGACGTCAGCCACGCGGAGTGGCTGCCCATCGATCAGCTCAAGAAGACCGAGCTGGCCTTCGATCACCGCGAGGTGATCGAGACCGGGCTCAACCGCGTGCGCGGCAAGCTGGAGTACTCCGGCATCGCCTTCGACCTGGTGCCGCTGACCTTCACCATTCCCGAGCTGCGGCACGTGTATTCCATCGTGCTCGACAAGGAGATGGACCCCGGCAACTTCCGGCGAAAGTTCAACCGCATGCTCGAAGACGGGCTGATCGAGCAGGCGCCTGGAAAGCGCATCACGGCTTCCAAGCCGGCCACGGTGTATCGCTTCAAGAGGCGGTGACTTTTGCGGTGGTTTCTCTGCGCAGTGCTGGCGCTCTCGGGCTGCAAGAAGTCCCCTGAGCCGGAAGCCCTCCCTCCTCCCCCGGTAGAGGCGCCCGCGCCCGACCCCGCGCCCGCCTTCTGGGCCTGGATCGCCGCGAACCTGGAAGCGCTCGAGGCCGTCAAGACCGGGCAAGAGCCGGTGACGAAAGAGCTGGCGCGGGAGCTGGAGAAGGTCGACCCCAAGCTGGTGTTCGAGCTGGGCATCGGCCGGGAGCCCTTCGAGCTCATCATCAGCGCCGATGGGAACAAGGCCCTGTTCGCGCAGGTGAAGAAGTTCGTCGCCACCGCCCCTCAGATTCCGGGGGCGAAGGTGATCGCGTTTCGTCCGCGCAAGCCCATCGAGGGCTTCAGCATGAAGGTGGGCGAGCGCACGCTGGCAGGCACGGATCTCTGGTTCGTCGCCGGCGAAGACCCGAACAGGAAGGGCATGCTCGGGGTCGACGTATTCGTGGTGGGCATGAAGGGGGAGCGCGACGAGCCGCTCCAGGACGCGGCCTTCATGATGCTGGAGGCGACCGTGGGCGAGTTCGATCTCGAGACGAAGATCGGCGAGATCCAGTTCAAGCCCGCGCCCGCCAGCCTCGAGCTGCCCCTCAAGCCTCTCAAGGAACTTCCCGCGACGGTGGACGCCTGGAAGTAGGCTGCGCGGGGCGATGACGAACGCCCTGCTCCTCGGACGCTTTCACGCGGTGACGCGCGCGCAGTCGGAGTGGTTGGCCTCGCTCTCGCAAGCGCCGGTCGCTCGCCTGGTCTGCGTGATCACCAGCGCCAACCACGCGGCCACCCGCCGCAACCCGCTCGACGTGGCCACCCGCGAGTCGATGCTGCGGCCCGCGCTCGAGCGCAGCGGCAAGCCCTTCGACCTCGTGCGCGTCGACGACATCCCCGACAACGCGGCGTGGGTGGCCCACGTCACCCGAGAGGTGCAGCGCCAGCTGGGCGTCACGCTCGGCACCGAAGACACCGCGGTCTATTCCGCCAACCGCGACGTCGATCGCCTGTTCGAGGCCGCGGGCTTCGAGGTGATCACCCAGCCCGTGGAGGGCCTGACCCCGCACGAGCTGGTGCAGCGGGTGGCCGACGGCAAGCCCTGGGAGGACGAGGCCTCGCCCGAGACCAGGGCCGTCTACTCGCGCCCCGAGGTGAGCTCGCGCGTGCACGACATCTTCCGGCAGCGGCTGCTCAACGACGATGGCGAGCTGGGTCACCTGCGCGACTTCCTCTCCTACGGCGCGATGATGGACGCCTCGCTGGTGCAGAAGCTGGAAGATCTCCTTGGCTTCGTGAAGCCCGGCTGCATCGTCGACAAGGGCTGCGGCACCGGGAAGCTGCTGGTCGAGCTGAGCCGGCTCTTCCCTCAGTCGCAGCTGGTGGGCGTCGATCTCTCGCGCGAGTTCCTGCGCGTGTGCGACGAGAACACCTACGCGACCGACGACGTGACGCTGGTGTTCGCCAACATCATCGAGCGCAACGTGGCGCCTGGCACCGCCACCACCGTCATCTACTCGTCGGTGATGCATGAGGTGCACTCGTACAACGACTACGACGTGAAGCAGATCGATCGCGCGCTCGCCAACGCCTTTCAGGAGCTCGGGCCCGGGGGCCGGGTGCTCATTCGCGACGGCATCAGCCCGGCGAAGGCGACCTGGCGACTCAAGCTGCTGACCCAACTCACCCGGGAGACCTTCGCGCGCTTCGCCAGGGAGTTCTGTCACGGGCGCGGCGCGAAGTTCGAGCAGCTCGCGGAGGACGAAGTGCGGCTCTCGGCGCACGATGCCAACGAGTTCCTCTGCAAGAAGGACTACCTCGAGAACTGGCACATCGAGATCCACGAGGAGTTCGGTCCGCTCACGCTCGAGGGCTGGCGCACGGCGCTCGAGCGCGCCGGCTTCGAGCCGCTGCACCTGCAGGAGTACGCGAACCCGTGGATCATCGAGCACCGCTACGAAGGCCTGGTCGAGGTGCTCGACGACTCGGGGAAGAAGCTGCCGTGGCCTCCCACCAACATGGTGGTGGTGGGCGA
>VFKJ01000508.1 GCA_009885595.1 Myxococcales bacterium
CGGCTCGGGCGGCGGCGGCGGTTTCGACGATGCCGGCCTCGATGCGGGCACCGACGCAGGGATCGACGCGGGGATGGACGCAGGCATCGACGCCGGCCCGACCCTGTGTGATCCGTCGCCGACCGACGGCGGGAGCCCCGGCTGCCAGGCCGGTCAACGCTGCACCTGGGTCACCCTCACGACCATGCCCACCTCCAGCGGTCTTTCCACGTGCGTCCCCGACGGAACGGTGGCGCTCGGGGGGGCGTGCACGCAGGGCGCTCCCGGGCTCACCACCGGCTACGACGACTGCGCGGCGGGCGGCATCTGCATCAGCGGCACCTGCAAGCGCATCTGTTCGCTGAACGATCCGAACAGCTGCGGCCAGGACAACTGCGTGCGGTACGCAGGGTTGTTCGCGAACGACCCTGATGACCCGACCTCCGGAGCGTGCGTGCCTTCCTGCGATCCGCTCACTTCCCAGACGTGCGCCCAGGGGCAGGGCTGCTACGTGCTCGTGAGCTCGACCACCACCATGTCGATCTGTGCGCAGGCCGGCACCCTCACGCACGGCCAGGTCATCACCGGGCAGGCATACGCGAACAGCTGCGTGTCCGGCGCCAAGCCGCGGACCGTGTACGGAACGAGCACCGTGGAGTGCGGTGGTCTGTGCGCCCCCGCCGAGGTGACCGTGGGCGTCAACGTGGCCAGTGAAGGTGGCGTGTCGCCCAACTCGTGCCAGACGCGCTGGGGAGCGGCGGCGCCGTCGGACGCGACCGCGGGCGAGTCGTGCCGCTACTTCTGGGCGGTCGAGCCGTTCGACGAGCTGAGCCGATTCAGCAACACGCTGGGCTTCTGCTTCAAGCACGCGGCCGCGCTCTACGACTCCAACGGTGACATGACGGCCGACGCACCTTGGCCGCGCTGCCCCACGCTGACGACGGGCGACCTGGTGCCGCCCATCCAGAATCCACCGGGGAATGATGCGCTCTACTTCTGGTGCGTGGAGAAGCCCGCCATGAAGCGGAGGCAGGTCGTCGAGCGGGCGCCCACGCTCGCGCTGGATCGGCTGACGAACTGGCGCTGAAACGCCGGGGAAATGCCCACCGGGACCACCGTGCCTGCGCTCTACCGCTGACGCAGCGAAAGCGTTCGCGCCTTCTCCGCCCGCTTGGCGGAGAGCTCCACGCCCACCGCGTCGAGCCCGTGCTGATTGGCGACCGCGAGCATCGTGCCCAGCCCGCAGAACGGATCGACCACGGTGCGGGTGGCGGTGTGCTTGACGAGGAACGTCGCGATCGCCTCGCACGCTTCCACGCCCATCGCGCGGGCCCAGGTCATCTCGCCCAGCCGGGGGAGCACGTCGGCGAAGGCCTGCCCTTTTTCGAGCCGCTTGTGGCGCGAGAAGCACTGCAGGTGCGCGTAGGCGGGGCGGCCGAAGGTGATGATGCCGGCGGGCGCGCGGCAGACGACCTTGTGCCACAGACAGGAGCTGCCCGCGGCTTCCGCCCCGGTGCCGACGAGGAAGCCCTTGTCGACCCAGCGGCCGTCGAGCTTCACGTCGGTCTGGTAGAAGATCGCGACGCCTTCGTCATCGAGCTGCCGGCAGATCAACGCCGCGGTGTCGATGAACCACCTGCGCCAACCCTCGAAGCCCAGCCCCGGCACCTCGGAGCTGTCGGGCATCGAGGTGACGATGGCCACCTCGGGGGCGAACCTCTGAGCGGCGAGCCAGGCGACTCCGTCGGTGCAGTGGACTTCGCGGGTCGGCATCTGCACCGGCTCGCTACCCCGCCGCACTTCCTGGCGGAAGGATCACCGATGGCCACGGGGCCCTTGGAGTTTGGCTCTGGCCGTGCAGAATGTGCGGCCCATGAGACCCCTTTCCTTGATTTGCTGTGCGGTGTTCCTGCTCGCTGCCCCCGTGGAAGCGCGTGACTGGTTCGTCCGCGAGGGCGCGAGCGGCGGTGATGGAACGCTGGGCAAGCCCTTCGGCGATCCCTGGCAGGCGCTCGACACCTGCGAGGCGAACGACGCCATTCACCTCACTGGCGGCAAGTACTTCGGCCGGAACAACGTCGGCACCTGGGAGATCA
>VFKJ01001224.1 GCA_009885595.1 Myxococcales bacterium
CGTGCTGGGGTTGTTGAGCCTCGCTTCGTTCCAGCGGGAATCGCAGAACCCGATGTTCGAGCTGCCCCTGGCGGTGGCGTGCGCGGCGGCGTTGCTGGGGGCCGAGGCGCTGCCGAGCTCGCGCCGGGCGGTGGTCGTCTTCGCGGCCTGCGCGGTGGCGGCGTTCTGGGTGAAGGGCATCGTGGCGCTCGCGTTGCTGGCGGCGCTGCCGTGGGCGTGGTTCCGCGGCGCGAGCGCGAGCCGGCTGCTGGGCACGCTGGGCCTCACCGCGGGCCTGGGCGTCTCGAGCGTGCTGCTGTTCGAATGGCTGCGCGCGCGCCTGGGCCTGCCGGGGTATTTCCCGATGTACCTACAGGACCAGGTGCTGATCGCGTTCACGAAGGGCCGGCACTCGGTCGACCCGGATCCGTTCTTTCACCTGAGCACGCTGCTCGAGTGGCACCTGCCGGCGCTGCTCGCGATCCCCGTGGTGGTCTGGCGCTGGAGGGCGGCACCGGGCCTGCGCCAGCTCGCGGCGCTCGGGCTGGGCTGGCTGCTGTGCGTGACGCTGCCCTTTTCGTTCGCGGCCCAGAAGGCGGCCTGGCACCTGAACGTGCTCATGCCGGGGGCGGCGTGGCTCGCTGGCGCCGCGTTGCTCTGCGTGCCCGAGCGCTTCTTCCGCTTCGTGCCGGTGCTGTGCATGGCGTGGGGCACCGGGTGGGGCGTGCTCGAGGTGCGCAGCCGGCTGCACGAGACGCCCCGGCAGCTCGCGGTTCGCGCCATCACCGAGGCGGTGCCGCCGCCGCCGGGGATGGCGGTGAAGAACTGCTCGACGCTCGCCCCCTGGCCCGCCACGCACCTGTTCGCGTTTCACTGGAAGGCGTCGGTGTTGTCCTGTGAAGCCGAAGAAGCGGCGTGGCGCTTCGATGGCGAAGCGTTGATCGACGAGCGAGCGCGATGAAGGCCGCCGCGTTCACCACCTTGCCGAGGAGCGCTCGCATGGCGGGGGGTTTGTCAGAGGCGCCGAGGCCTCGCCATCGGTCAATAGAGCGTGGTGCCGACGGAGCCCGGCTCACGCACCGCGCGCACCAGGTCGCCCTTGCCCAGCTTCCCCAGGATGTGGATGGCGCCCACGCCCTGCTCGAGCACCGCCATCGCCTCTTCGAGCTTGGGGATCATTCCGCCGGTGACCGTGCCGTCCTTGATCGCCGCGCGCGCCTCCGCGCAGCTGAGCCGGGTGATGCGCGAGGCCGGATCGTTCACGTCCTTGAGCACCCCGGGAGTCGAGGTCACCAGGAACAGCCGCTCTGCCTCGAGCGCGGCCGCCAGCTGGTTCCCCACCAGGTCTGCGTTGATGTTGAACACGCCCCCCTCGGCATCGGCGCCGAGGCACGCGATCACCGGCACGTAGCCCGCCGTCCACAGCGTCTCGAGCAGGCGCAGGTTGAAGCCCGTCACGTCTCCCACCAGGCCGAGGTCCACCGGGTCAGGCCCGGCGTTGGGGTAGGGCTTGGGCGGGCGGCGCACCGCCTGCACCACCAGCCCCGACGCGCCGTGAAGGCCCACCGGCTTGACCCCCGCCGCCGTCAGGGTGGCGCAGAGATCGACGTTGAGCTTCCCCGCCAGCACCATCTTCATCACGTCGAGCGTGGCCGCGTCGGTGACGCGCCGGCCGGCGATCTGCTGCGTGGGCAACCCCAGCTTCTTCTGCAGCTCGGTCGCCTGGGGCCCGCCGCCGTGGACGATCGCGATCCGCGCGCCGCCATCGATCAGCACCTTGAGATCGGCCGCCAACACCGCGGCCTCTCCAGAGCCGACGACCTCGCCCCCGATCTTCACCACCAGCGGACGAACGCTCATCACGGCCAGTTCCCGGTGTCTTCGAGGCTCGCGCGCTCGTCGCAGCCGAGCACCAGGTTCATGTTCTGAATCGCCTGGCCCGCCCCGCCCTTGATGAGGTTGTCGATGGCCGCGAAGGTGGTGACGGTGCGCTTGCCGCCGTGCACCGCGCCGGCGGTGAAGCCGACCTCGATGAAGTTCGAGCCCGCGACGGCGACCACTTCCGGCAGCCGCTGCTTGGGGCGCCGCGCGAACGGCTCCCGCGCGTAGGTCTCGTCGAACATCGCGGCCAGCTTCGCGTTGTCGACCTCGGCCGGCAGCTCGAGGAAGCAGGTGGTGAAGATGCCGCGGGTGAGCGGCGCGGAGATCGGCACGAAGCGCAGCTCGAGGCCCTTCGCCCCCGCGTCCTGCAGCGTCTGCACCACCTCGGGCACGTGCTGGTGCTCGAGCGGCTTGTAGGTCTTCAGGTTGCCCGCGCGGCTGGGGTGGTGGGTGCCGGTGCCCGGCGCGATGCCCGAGCCCGAGGACCCGGTGATGCCGGTGACGTGCACGACGGCGCCGTCGAGCAGGCCCGCGCGCGCCAGGGGGAGCAGGGCCAGCTCCATGCTGGTGGCGAAGCAGCCCGGAGAGGCCACGTACTTCGCCTTCTTGATCTCCGCGCGGTTGAGCTCGGGTAGGCCGTACACGAAGCTGCCCAGCAGCTCGGGGTGCGGGTGCTTCGCGCCGTAGAACTTCTCGTAGAGCGCGGCGTCGCGCAGGCGGAAGTCGCCGGACATGTCGACGATCTTCACCCCCGCGGCGATCAGCTCTGGGACCTTGGAGGCGGTCACCTTGTGCGGCAGCGCCAGCAGCGCCACGTCGCAGCCCTTCGCGGCCTCGGTGGGGGTGAGGTTCTCGAACTTGAGCTCGGTTGCTCCTTCGAAGTGCGGGTGCACCGCGCTCAAGGGCTCGCCGACGTGATCGATCGACGCCACCCGCACCAGCTCGACGTCCGGGTGCATCAACAACCGGCGCGCCAGCTCGGCCCCGCCGTACCCACTGCCTCCGATGATCGTCGCCTTGAATTTTTTCGCCATGGCGTGCGGGGTATGCCACGCCCGCGGGGAGAGGAGAACGCGCCTTTCACCCCTCCAATCGGGAGCGCAGCTCATCGGGCGCAGCACGAAACCTGAGGAGCAGCTGCAGTCGCCCTGAGGAACGCAGTGAAGGAGAGTGCTCGTTCACCGGTCGCCTCGAGCAGGCCCTCTTCACGCCGCTTTGGGGGTCCTCGGTGAACTCAGCGATGTGGTGGTGACGAGGTCGGGGGGCGGGCAGGCGTCGTAACCGACGTAATCTTCTGATTACGTTTTTTGATGGGGGTGAAAAACGTAATCAGAAGATTACGTTGCTCGAGACCCTCGCCGGTCCCTGAGGCACCTTCTCATCGCTGCGCTCACCGAGGATCCCAAAGGCTCGAGCTGAGTGGCCTGGTCAACGAGGCGCAGGCCCCCTTCCGCCACCGCGCCCTTCAACGCCCTGACTCGGTTCAGCGCGTCGTGATAATCGTCGAATGACGATAAGAGCCGCGTCGAAAGAAGCCTCCTGTCCGCCCCCGGACACGCGGCCCGACCTGCGCCCCGTGGAGGGCCGGGAGGCCGACGACGAGCTGGCCGAGCTCGCCAAGGCGCTCGGTCACCCGGCGCGCGTGAAGATCCTGCGGTTGCTGGCGACCCGGAACAGCTGCGTCTGCGGCGAGCTGGTCGATGAGCTGCCCCTCGCCCAGTCCACCGTCTCGCAGCACCTGAAGGTCCTCAAGGACTCGGGCCTCGTTCGCGGCGCCATCTCGGGGCCGCGCACCTGCTACTGCCTCGAGCCGCGTGCCCTGCGGCGCCTCAAGGCGCTCGTCGGTGCGTTGTGAAACACCAAATCGTGAGGACACGATGAAGAAGCTCGGCTCTCTGGACCGGTTCCTGACGCTGTGGATCTTCCTCGCCATGGGGCTGGGCGTGCTGCTCTCGCTGGTGCAGAACTGGGTCGTCGGGCCCCTGCTGATGTTCACCCTGGCGGTGATCTTCCTGCGCGATCGCCCCGACTACATGCTGGGCCTCATCCTGATCGGGCTCGCGCGCTGCATCGCGACTCTTCCCGCTCTACGCGTGGCTGTTCGGCGAGTGGCTGCCGCGCGCGCTCGGGCTCCAGGGCGCGGTGATCGACATCTCGGTGGTGGAGATCGCCAAGTCCGTCGCGCTCTACCTGGGCGTGCCGTTCCTCGCGGGCTTCCTCACCCGCTTCTTCCTGCGCAGGGCCAAGGGCGACGACTGGTACGTGCAGAGGTTCGTGCCGCGCATCGGGCCGCTGACCCTGGTCGCGTTGCTGTTCACCATCGTGGTGATGTTCCTGGTCTCGTTCTGGCTCTCGTACAAGGCGGGCGCGCCCTACGCGCAGACGGCGACGCTGTCGTTCACCGCGGCCTCGAACAACTTCGAGCTGGCCATCGCGGTCGCCACCTTCGGCATCGGCAGCGGTCAGGCCTTCGTGGCGGTGATTGGCCCGCTGGTCGAGGTGCCCGCCTTGATCGGTCTGGTGTCGGTGGCGACGTGGTTGGAAGACCGGCTCTACCGTCAGCCCCCAAGCGCCCGCAGCGCATAGGCGGTGCCGAGCCCGAGGTAGGTGCCCAGCGCGATGCCCGCGAGGCCCAGCGTCAGGCCCGGCCCCACCAGCGCGCGGTTCTTCAGCGCCGCGGCCACCGGACCGATGAAGGGCGGACCGAAGATGGTGGCGGTCGAGCTGATGATCGCGGTGTCGACGTCGATGCGGAACAGCGCGCAGAGGGCGAAGTGGATCACCGCAGACAGCACCATCACCATCGCCACGAAGGAGAACAGCGTCAGGCTGGTGCCGGTCACCTTGCTGCCGTCGGCCAGGCTGCCCATCGCCGCGCAGAAGATGAGCAGCGCGTACTCGCCCAGCTCGAACGAGCCGCTCCAGCTGCGCACCGTGCTCGAGAGGGACGCCGCGATGCCAAGGGTGGTGATCGCCAGCATCACCAGGCCCACGTGCAGTGACTTCGTGACCAGGAACGAGAGACCTACCGATACGGCCACCATCACCACGGTCAGCGCGAAGGACTTTGCCATCGGCGCCACGTGCCCCCGCGTCCACTTCGAGAGCGTCTCGCCCGGGTGCTCGAAGGCCTCGTGATGCGCTTCCGCCTTGAAGGCGGGGAGCAGCTTCGAGAGCAGCCGCTGCGCCACGGAGAGCAGGAAGAAGAGGTACGCGCCGCCGCAGATTAGATCGGCGGTGTTGAGCACCACGAAGGTCTCCTGCTTCACCTCGAGCGCGTAGCCGACCGCGGACATGTTCGCGGTACCGCCGACGTACACGCCGACCAGCATGCCGGCGATCTTCCACCACTCGTCCGTGGTGCTGCGAAAGTTCCACGCCACGATCGCCGCGCCGGCGACGGCCGCCACGCAGGCGAGCGCGAACGAGATGAGCAGGTTCTTCGCGAGCGAGAGCCACTTCTTCACTTCAGTCGAGAAGAGCAGCAGCGGGATGGCGATCAGCACCGCGCCGCCCGCGAGGCTCTGGCCGAAGTTCTCGTCGAGCTGCAGCCCGGGGAGGTTGGCGACGATGATCCCCGCGCCGTACGCGAGCACCACCGGGCCGAGCAGCCTGGCGGGCTTGAAGCGATCGGCCGCCCAGATCGCGACCGCGGGCGTGATCACGCAGAAGAGCGCGTGCAGAACATTCACGACTGGCTCCCTCTCCCCTGCAGGGGAGAGGGTCGGGGAGAGGGGAAGAACCCCTCTCGACCCAGCAACACCGCGCCGGCGATGAGCAGCATCACCGCGACGATCACCCGAAAGCGCGCTTCCGCCAGCCGGTGATGCACCCACTCGCCGCTCGCGATCCCCAGCCCCAGCGGCACCAGCAGCACCGCGCTCGTCTCGAGCGTCGCGGCGGTCACCTGTCCCTCCAGCACCAGCCGCGGCATCACCAGGGCATTCAACACCAACCAGAGCGCTGAAAGGGTTCCGCGAAACGCGGCCTTCTCCGGCAGCTCACGCGCGGAGACGAAGACCGCGAGCGGCCCACCGGTGGCGAAGATGCCGTGAATGACGCCGGCGCCGAGCAGCGCCGCGATGCGCGCGGGGGCGGGGAGGGGTTTGGCGACCTGGCTCGATTGCCGCAGCTGCCACACGGCGACCGCCATCACGAACCCCCCGAAGGCGGGCTTGAGCCAGGTCTGCTGCGCGGCGCGCGCGGCGACGAGCGTGCCGGCGAAGAGGCCCAGCGCCATCAGCGGCAGCATCTTGGTGAAGAGGAAGCGCCAGCGGATCACCTCGAGGCTGCGCGCGACCAGGTAGGCCGAGAGCACCATGTTCACCGGCACCAGCCAGCCCAGCAGTTGGTTCACGTCGAACCACATCGCGCCGAAGGTGAGGGCGACGATCATGCTGCCGAAGCCGGTCGCGGCCTCGACGAGAAAGGAGAGGAACACGATCAGGGAGAGGATCATCCCCTCACCCCGACCCTCTCCCCGGAGGGGAGAGGGAGAGAGTTCATCTTCATGCGCGGTTGAACAGCCCGTCGAGGAACTCCACCAGGAAGTCGTCGACCTGCTGCCGATCTGGAATCGTCCCGACCATGCCGTACATCGCCGCGCTGCCGTCCGGCGCCGGCTCGCCCGCCGCCAGGCTCTTCGCGCACTGGGTCAAGTCACTCAAGAACCGCTCGACCACCGCCGCGTGCGCCGGAGTCACCATCACGTGCAGCGCCGCCGGGTTCATCTGCCGATCGAGCTTCCACCCGCGCGCGTCCATGGCGTCGCCCAGCTCGTACACGTTGAGCGAGTCGCTCCCGAACGCGAACACCCCGCCCACCGGCTCGCCGATCACCCTGAGCCCGGGGATCTTCCCGATGCCGTCCTGCATCTTCTTCGTGCTCTCGAGAATGCTCTGAGCCCGGTTCAGGTAGCCCTCTTCGCCCAGGTGGTGCATCACCGCCCACGCCGCCGCGATCGCCCCACCGGGCCGGGTGCCGCAGAACGACGGCGAGGCGTAGAGCCCGCCATTCCACCCTGCGTAGGTGAAGAACTGGTGTCGCCGCAGCCCGCCGCTCCGGTACAGCACCACCGAGGCGCCCTTCGCCGCGTAGCCGTACTTGTGCAGGTCGGCCGACATCGAGGTGACGCCCTCGACCGCGAAGTCGAACGGCGGCAAGGGCCGGCCCAGCTTCCGCGCGAAGGGCAGGAAGAAGCCGCCCAGGCACGCGTCCACGTGGCACAAAATCCCCTTCGACTTCGCCAGCGCGGCGATGGCGGTGATGTCGTCGATCACCCCGTGCGGATACGAAGGCGCGCTCCCCACCAGCAGCACCGTCTCGGGTCGAATGAGCTTCTCCATCGCCGCCACGTCGACTCGGAAGTCCGGCAACAGCGGCGCGTGGTCGTAGTCGACGTCGAAGTAGTGCACCGCCTTGTCGAAGGCCGGGTGCGCGGACGCGGGCACGATCAGGTGCGGCCGCTTCACGCCCTTCACCTTCTTCCCCCACTCGCGCGCGGCTTTGATGGCCATCATGATGCTCTCGGTGCCGCCGGAGGTCATGGTGCCCGAGGCGTCGTCGTCTCCGCCGAGCAAGGAGGCCGCCATCGACACCACCTCGCACTCCATCTGGCGCAGTGAGGGGAAGGCGACCGGCGACAGCCCGTTCTCGGCGATGAACTCGCCGTAGGCGTCCTTGAGCAGCGCGGACACCTCGTCGCCTGCGAAGTACACCAGGCTGAAGGTCTTCCCGTCCTTCCACTTCGCGTCATCGGCGTGCAGCGCCTTGAGCTGCTGCATCACGGCATCACGGGGGGTTCCGGTCTTCGGGAGCGTCTTGCCCATGGGAAACGCCCTTAGCCGGGCATTTCGATGCCGCGCTCTCTGTTTTGCGGATGCATGTCGAACAATCCGATGCATAGGGTTGGGCGCATCGCGTCGAAGTGCCGTTCCTCGAAAGGAAGTCCCCAGGTGAGACCGGTTCGCTCGTTGGCCCTCTGCATCGCCCTGCTGTCTGCCGCCGCGCTCGCGCAGCCGCTCTCCGACGTGGTGATGGTGCCCCGGCCCGAGGGCGGCGAGTTCATGGGGCTGTACCTGAAGGGTCAGAAGATTGGGTACATGTTCAGCAGCATCACGCTTTCCCCGAAGAAGGACACGGTGACCGCGATCACCGAGCTCCACTTCAAGGCGAAGGTCGGCGCGGCGGTGAGCGATCGCATGATGAAGGAGACGCGGCTCTACGAGAGCAAGCCCGGCGGCAAGCTGCTGAGCTTCGTGATGGAGCAGTCCGGCGACGGCGGCAACCAGTCGCTCGAGGGCAGCGCGCTGCCCGAAGGCGTGCGGGTGGTGCGCAAGAAGCCCGGCCAGCCCAACGACATCAAGCTGCTCCCGCCCTCGAAGGAAGTGGTGGAAGACGCCGACCAGGCGCGGGTGGCCCTCAAGCGCAACGCCAAGGTCTCCGGCACCATCACCGACTCGACCGATCTGCAGCAGTACGGCGTCACCACCACCGTCGGCGGCACCGAGACGCGGGTGGTCGGCGGGGTGAAGGCGAAGCTGCGCAAGGTCACCACCATCTCCGAGAAGGAGAAGGTGCCCACCGAGGCGTGGGTCGACGAGAAGGGCCGCATGCTCGAGGTGCAGTACGGCCCGATGATGTCGGGGATGCTCGAGCCCGAGGAGGTCGCCAAGCGCATCGATCTCGTCGAGGTGTTCTCGCTCACCCGGGTGGTGCTGCCGAAGTTCGCGCCCGCCTCGGCGATGACCGCGCCGGGCAAGTTCACCATGGTGCTCACCGGCGTCGGCGAGAAGTTCTGGAACAACACCTACCGCCAGCAGTGGAAGGCCGACGGCGCAGGGCGGGTCGAGGTGACCGTCACCGCCGCCGCGCCCAAAGTGCTCAAGCCGCGGCCGCTCGCCGACCCGAACGGCGGCTCGAACTTGAAGTCCACCCTCGCGGTGGAGTCGGACAACCCCGACATCATGGCGATCGCCAAGCAGGTCGCCGGCACCGAGAAGGACGCCTGGGCGACGGCGAAGAAGGTCAACAAGTGGGTCTACGACAACCTCGACAAGGACTACGGGGTGTCTTCCGACAGCGCGAGCGACGTGCTCAAGAAGCGCAAGGGCGACTGCACCGAGCACTCGCTGCTCACGGTCTCGATGCTGCGCTCGCTCGGCATTCCGGCCAAGCGCATCGACGGGCTGGTGTACCTGGTCAACGACGACAAGAAGCCGGCGCTCTACTGGCACGAGTGGGTCGAGGCCTACGTGGGAGAGTGGACGCAGCTCGACCCCACCTTCGGCCAGGACATCGCCAACCCCGCGCGGCTCGCCGTCGGCGAAGAGAGCAGCGCGGAGATCACCCCGCTGATCGGCTCGATGACGGTGGTCGAGGTCCGCTGAACACGTTCGGGCCCTACGAGCTGCTCGAGCGCCTCGGAGCAGGCGGCATGGGTGAGGTGTTCCTCGCGCGCAAGGGCGGGGAGACGCTGGTCATCAAGCGAATCCTGCCCCGGCTCGCCGCGCAGCAGGCCTTCCTCGATCGGTTCCTGCACGAGGCGAGGGTGGTGGCGCGGCTCAACGATCCGACCATCTCGCGCATCTACGAGCTGGGCGACGTCGAGGGCCAGTGGTTCATCGCCATGGAGTACGTCGAGGGCCAGAGTCTGCAGGCGCTGCTGGCGCGCGGTCCCCTCTCCCTCGGCGCGGCGTGCCGCGTCGGCCTCGAGGCCGCGACGGCGTTGAGCGTGGCGCACGGCGCCAGAGATGCCGCGGGCCGGCTCACGCCCGTGGTGCACCGCGACGTGAGCCCGCACAACCTGCTGGTGGGTTCGTCGGGGGCGGTGAAGTTGATCGACTTCGGGGTGGCGTCGTTGACGGGGCAGGGTGAAACGGGTGGCAAGCTGGCCTATTCCGCCCCGGAGCAACTGCTCGAAGACGTCACCGACGCCAGGAGCGATCAGTACTCGCTGGGCGTGGTGCTGTGGGAATGCCTCGCGCATCGGCAGGCGTTCGACGCCGACGCCGACGTCGAGGTGATCAGGCAGGTGACCGAGGTGGGCGTGCCGGCGCTGCCCGACAGCGTGCCCGCGGGGCTGCGCGAGGTGGTGACGATGATGACCGCGCTCGAGCCCGCTGCCCGCTTCGCCGACGTGGCCACCGCGCGCGCGGCGCTGCTCTCGGCGGTGCGCGCGCTCAAGCTCGACGTCTCTCCCGCGGCGCTGATCGAAGAAGGAAGGGTGTTCCCTCTCCCTGCGCAGCGGGGAGAGGGTCAGGGTGAGGGGCCGATCGGAACGCGAACAACCCCCGCGCACGTCTCCCTCGACGCCATCGAGCAACAGGCCCTGGCGCTCATCCGCGACGGCATGTCGGTCGAAGAGGCCGAGGCCGCCATCGACGCGGCCGCCTTGCCCGGTGCACCCTTTGCGCTCGATCTCCTGCAGGCGCTCATCGAGAAGGGCGCGCTCCGCTCGGAAGATCAGGGCGGGGGGCGCCGGCTCAAGCGCTGAGGCGCGGCGCCTGGCCTTCCAGCACCTCCGTCGCGAGCGGACCGAGGTCCACCACCTCGAGCGCGGGGCCGAGGCCGCGCGGGTCCCATTCGACATCCGCCGCTGAGTGTCGACGCGACAGCGGTATGCTCTGGGCGCCGTGGCCCCCCACCTCAAAGTCCTCCGCGTCGCGCTGCCCCCGTCCTACGCGCGCCTCGAGCCCGAGCGGCGCAAGCGGCTCGAACAATTCCTGAGCTTCGCCACCTCGCTGCCGGTGGAGATCTGCGTCTCGCCCACCTACGA